>CACWLH010000150.1 GCA_902761625.1 uncultured Erysipelotrichaceae bacterium | reverse complement strand
GGCAAAAACAAAATGGATGCCACCTGTAAAGTACAGAATGGCATCCACTTGTTGAGGCCGGTCATAAATCAATGTGTCCAGAAAACTGGGTACATATCAGATATGCCGCCTTTTTTGATCTTCCTGGAACCGAAGTAGATTGCTCCGAGCACCAGGGTCAGGATCAGAGGACGGATCAGCACCTCGCTGCCTTGCATGACAATGCCGTTCCTGATGATCATATAAACGCCGGTAGCCAGAATGATCCCGATCATGCACAGCTTCAGTCCGCGAAGGACTGCCTGAACATAGGGGTTCTTCAGAACTGCCTTCAAAAGCGCTGTTACCAGAAGAATAATGATAAAGGACGGAAGAACTACAGCGAGTGTCGCAACCAGTGACCCGTAAAAGCCTGCCTGTGAACTGCCGACATAGGTAGCCAGGTTCACCATGATCGGGCCGGGCGTGCTTTCGCTGACAGCGATCATATAGGTCAGCATCTCGTCATCCAGCCAGCCATAGGAAAGAACCACATCACGGATCAGCGGGATCGCACCGTATGCACCGCCGAAAGCAAAACAGCCGACCTTGAGGAAGCCGATGAATAATTCCAGCAGGATCACTTCCAGGTACCTCCTTTCGCGGCAGGCTTATTGACCATGAAAATGATCAGGCTGATAAGCCCTGCGGTAAGCATCAGGATAATAGAGGAGATCCTGACCGAGAAGATATTGATCAGCAGCATGGCCGCAAACGCACAGAGCATAAATACCCTGGGCATCCCCTGAAAAGCATGTGCGATCCAGGTAATCTCAAGGAAATGATCCAGAAACTTCGATATCGCAAAGATGATGCAGAAGGAGGGGAGGATCATTCCGATTGTTGCGATCAATGCTCCTGCAAAGCCTTTCTGTTTGTACCCAACATAGGTCGCGCAGTTGATAGCGATTGGTCCCGGCGTGGACTCTGCAACAACGGTGATGTTCATCATTTCATCATGAGTGATCCACTGCTTCTTCTCTACACAGGTGTTTTCAATCAGTGCGAGCATGGCATATCCGCCGCCGAAGGTGAACAGGCCAACCTTCGCAAAGGTCAAAAAGAGATCAAGTAAAAGGCTCATTCTGCCTACCTCACAGCGGTTTACTCTCCGTGATGGCGGCGGCAGCCTTCGTCTCCTTCTTCATGGCCGCAGTCAAGGCCTTTCCCGTGATGATGACCGCACTCATGGTTTTCTCCGTGATGATGGCCGCACTCATGACCCTCGCCGTGATGATGACCATGGTGGTCGCATTTGGCATCAGGATCATATTCAAGAGTTCCTTCAGCCAGAGATTTCGCTGCAGCATCCGCTGATCCCTGTACCCCGGCATAGAGCTTTATTCCCGCATCAGCAAGAGCCATCTGCGCGCCCATACCGATACCCCCGCAGATCAGCGCATCAACCTTTGCCGCCTGCAGAAATCCCGCAAGAGCGCCATGACCGCTTCCGTTGGTATCAACGATCTGTTCATTAACGATCTTTCCCTCTTCAACGTCGTACAGCTTAAACTGTGCGGTATGGCCAAAGTGCTGGAAGATTTCTCCGTTTTCGTATGTGACTGCAATTCTCATAATATCTGTTCCTTTCGGGGTGATTTCCTGATCGATTTCGACCGGTTCAAATTCACAATGTCCGCCTGTGATCAACAGCCTTTTCCCGTTCACAAGGGCGTCGGCAACCTTTTTCCGTCCGGGCAATGTTCATCCTGGAGGCACAGGCTTCCTGGGTGAGACCCTCGTCATCCAGAAGTCTCAACGCCTCAAATTCGTCTACGGTCATCTGAACGCTTTCTGTGGCTGTGATGTCATCGGGCGAAAAGCTGCGATAGACCGGAAGCTGTTCTATTCTGCGGCATCTGAATGGTCTTGGCATAAGCTCTCCTTTCTGACATATGTCAGCAATCATAATATAACATTTGCCGACATATGTCAATAACCTTTAGATAAAACATGAGATCAATCATTTCATTCGTTTCTCGAAGTGAAACATCCCGTCGAAGTCTTCACCCTCATAATTGTTTTCCTCACCGGTTTCAGGATCGTGAGGATCCGGATGATGGCTGTTGAAAAACTCGACGATGTGGAAGCCGCATTTGTTGACATAGAAATGGATATTCCTGGTTTCGAAGTAGGGAGTATAGGTCTCCCAGACTTTTGTTTCCGGGTACAGGCGTTCGACTTCCTGCCAGGCAGCATAGCCGATGCCCTTGCTGTGTGCCGCTGGCGTGACAAACAACAGATCCAGATGGTTATGCTGCGTCTCTTCATTTATCGTCAGTACCAGGCCCCCGACAATCCTGCCATCTTCCCTGATGCGATAAGCAACACCATTATCGATACTGTTTTCTATTGTCTTTCTGGAAATGATCTCACCATCTTCTTCAAAATGGTTGTCACGTTCCCCGAATTCCTCCATTGCGCCATATTTGAACGCCAATTGATTGTCGAGGATGAATTGTTCCCGGTCATCCTCAGTAAGCCGGGTGAGCGTAATGTCCGAGCTCACTCGACATCTTATCCAACAGGCGGCCTGCAAAGCTTTCGCTTTACGATCCCCTACGCTACGGCGTACTGTCCTCCGATGACCGATATTTGATTTGTAATAATATTATATCATCAAAGACAAAGTTTTTCAATGCTGAACTGCGGAGCGTGACGGGCTGCCTTGAGGCTGTACTCGCGCGACTTGTTGCCGGAAGCCAAGGTGTTTACCTGCTTTTTCGGTGTCCTCCCGATCAGTTCCCTCAGTAATTAACTACTGTCTGAAACCGGCTTTTACTCTTCATGCCTTTTTTACCCGAACAGAATCGGCACAAGGAAAAATCCAATCATATTGTTGAGGAAATGCGGAATGAAGCTGATCAGGCAGTTGCCGGTTCTGCGATACAGGATCGCGAAAAGGATCGCGTCGATAAAGATTCCGGCAAGGTCCCACGCAACGATTCCGGCAGGGCCTGCGGCATAGTGCGCTGCGGCAAAGAGTACAGCCCCGGCAATAGCCACCGGCCAGAACGAAAAGCGCTTCATGCCCTTCCCCACAAAAAACGCGCGGAATTCGATCTCTTCTCCGAGAACAGAAAC
>CACWLH010000149.1 GCA_902761625.1 uncultured Erysipelotrichaceae bacterium | reverse complement strand
GTGAACTACAAACGACTGAAGTCGCTTGCTTCCTGCTTCACAGACGAATTCTTACAATCCATACCTTTCGGCATGAACGCAGAGGAATCAGCCTCCACAGGACTCTGAGCTCTTCGTTCCAAAGAGACTTCATGATCAAAAAGCACCGCTTCCAGTATTGAATTGGCTGCCTTCTGATCCCGGGAATCATGATGATACCCGCAATACTTACAATCATAATCACGTTTGATTAACGGATGTTTTGTCAACATCCCGCATCTTGGACATATCTGGGTACTCGGATAGCTTCTGTCAACCACACGGACTTTGGAGTTGTGCTTCAACTTCGCTTTAACAGAGCCCATTGCGGAATACTGAATCTTTCTTCCGAATAACCCTTTATGCCAGTTATGAATCATCTCATCCTGTATCGCAATCAGATCGTTATTGTATACGAGCTGATGATACGCTTTATTGGCAGCGTCATAACGGCGCTGCTTGTCTTTCTTGTATGCCACTCTTAATTTATCGCTTCTTCTCCAGTGGTTTCCTGTTTTATTTCTGCCATTGTGCTTATAGCCTTTGTTCACTCTTTTTGCGGCAAGCTTTGTCCCTTTGCTTTCAGGAATGCTTATATCTATGGTGCTCCCGTCGGTCATCGTCAGATTATGACCGATTCCGAAATCAACGCCTTCCACATGTCCTGTATATACGGGTATTTCCCTTTTCGTATAGCAGGTCACATAGATATAAATTCCATCCGCTTTTCTGACAAGCTTCGCATTGGCATATTCTGCCTCAGATGGAATCTGCTTCAGTCCTCTTACATACAAAGGTTTTTTAATCCCCTGGATTTTGACCCTGTTATGTACGAAGTCAATGGAATATGTGATTCCATACTGCTTCAGATTCACGGAATTGCAGTAAGACCTGTATTTAAGAGCTCCGACTTTTTCACCCTTTTCCTTCTTGGTATGAAGTGCTTTCAGTTCTGAATGAACCGACTTCACCATTGACTGCTTCATCTGGGAGCCGATGTATTTCAGTTCCCTCATTTCAATCTCTTTACCGACCTTGACAGGAACCTTTTTGAAATTGTCTTCGAGGCAGTGAATGTCTCTGATCAGTGCGTTGCGGATCCATTTGGCCTCTCTGAAAATGCCGTTGACGGACTCTTTCTGCTCTTTATTCATCTTGTTGGAAACGGCTTTGATCTCGAAGGTTCTGCAGGTCATATTGGAATGACGGCGCTTTGTTTCTCTTCGCGTCTGGCCGATGCGTTGATTCTTGTTCATACATAAATTATAATACATATAAGTGATTCAGAATGTGAAAATTATATGTTAATTTGGTGAAAAACATGAGCGCGGCTATGTTTATAGCTTTCATTACCATCTGATCTGGTGCACAAAATACAGAAAGCAGCTGTTTACCACACCGGAACTTGCGGAAGAAATGAAGAACTTACTCTATTATGTCGCAGAGCTGAATGAAGTGGAAGTGGAAGAAATGGAAGTGATGCCTGATCACGTGCATATGCTTATTTCTTTCAAACCCAAATACGCAGCTTCCAATATAGTCAAAGCACTGAAAGGTGCTTCAGCCAGGATGTTTCTTGCCAGTCACCCGGACATCAAAACAAACGAATTCTGGGGAGGCCATATCTGGTCGCCGAGTTACTTCATGAGCACACTTGGCAATATGAGCAAAGAAACTGTCAGACAATATATTCGCCGAGTTACTTCATGAGCACACTTGGCAATATGAGCAAAGAAACTGTCAGACAATATATTCAGAACCAATATACAAAAGAATAATACTTTCTATATTTCGCCATTCATCCCGTGCCTGAAGGCACGAGCTTTCTGGACGGTTTTCTTAGTAAAATCTTTGTAAAACCAGAACAGATGCTATAATTCTGTCTATGACAAAAAAGATTACATTTTATTATGTCCGCCATGGCAGGACAGTTTATAACCGCGAAGGCATCATGCAGGGACAGGTGGATTCCCCGCTTACGGAAGAAGGAATCCCCGTTCTGAAAGAAACGGCAGAGGCATTAAGAGACATACCCTTTGTGAGATGTTATTCATCCCCGCTGTACCGCGCTGTGCATACCGCCAAGATCATCACGGAAGGACGTGACATTGTCATTGAACCGGTGGAAGATCTGATTGAAATGAACTTCGGAAGGATCGACGGCAAGCCGCACAGAGAACACCGCACAGCCATGCTTATATGCCACGCGCTGGACAATTTCCGTCCCATCGGCGGCGATTCCGCAGGTGATATGAAGAAGCGGGCACGCAGGGCAATGAATACAATTGTCGATAAATGCAGTGACGGCGATCATATTCTTCTTACAGGACACGGCAGCTATTACCGTTATCTGATCAGGGAACTGTTTCACAAAAGCAGACTTGGTCTGAAAAAAGATCCCTTATGGAACGGTGTGGGCAACGGATCGATCAGTGTCTTTACATACAATGACGGAACATGGAATCTGATCTGTTACCCCCTTCCCGCTTCTGAATTCAGAAAGACAACGCCCAGATAAAAGGTACGCGTTTCAGCGTACCTTTTTCAAATCTCTCTTCACTGTGATGATTTCATCCGTGCGGCTGACTTCCTTAAAACCGTGTCTGAGAAACATGGATAGTGCAGGATTATCCGCTGCGATCGTATCGTACAGATATTCGATGCCGTTTTCTGCCGCAGCTTTGGAAAGAAGCTCGAGTGCTTCAGAACCAAGGCCTCTGTTTCTGAACGGCGCGTAGATAATGACATCCGCAATGAACATCTCATTTGCGGCATCGTAATGATACGCTGCCTCACCCGCAAAGCTGCCGTGTTCATCGATTACATACCGGTAGAACCGTTTTCCTTCGTGATGAATGATCCAGTGATCATACCATTCCTTCCATTGTTCTTTTTCAAAGGAAACCGTTCTCCTGATATGCCGGAATGTAAAAGTCTGTCATATCTTCGCAGTACCTCCTGCTGTTTCAGTTCTTCGGAATGGATGTATTGATTTCTTTCTGGATGCTTTCAAGCAGTGACTGATTGCCTTTTTCCGAAAGATGAATGCCATCCGGAGACATGGATTCATGGTTCTTCTCAAAGCTGATGAGATGAATACTGTCTGACTGTATCTGACGGTCAGCGGCGCAGATATATACATTGCGTTCCCCGCATAATGACACCAGATCTTTCCATTCCTCTTCCGTGATTTCAGCGGAAGCGTCCATCAGGAAGACCGTATTGTACGCAAGCGTGTTGTCATCTGTTTTCTTTCTGATTGTTTCCTTCAGTGAGGCATATGTATATTCCGGATCCATCAGGTATTCCCCGTCCGGATATATTCCGATCAGATCTTCATAGAGACCTGCCAGAAGATCATTTCCGATGAATGTGATCTTCTGTTTTTCTTTTTCTTCGTGCTCTTTGATGATTTCTTCTTTCTTCGCGCGGAATTCCTTCAGGTATTCCTGGTAGATGGCATCATAGATTGTCTGGGCATAGACCTTACAGCCGGTGACGGTCGGATGTACTTTGTCGGAGATGACGTACTTGGGATGTTCGTTGATCACACTGACCCAGTCGATGATGATCAGATTGTCATATCTCTCTGTCATTGCCTCAAGGGCAGGATTGAAATTGTTATAGTCGGGATGTGTGGCATTGAGCCAGAAGACCTTCCGGTCGCCGATGGCTTCCATCAGCTGATCTTCCACTTTCACATTTGTCTTTCCGTTGGTGCCAAGGCACAGGACAACGATATCCGCAAGCAGTCCCTGGTTCTTCAGTTCTTTGATGGCTGTGACTCCCGCGGCTTCTGTGCGGTTGACGACACCGTCAAAGTAGCCGTTGGGGAATACCCTGTTCAGATCTCTGACTGCCAGTTCCATGATGGAATCACCGACGCCTGTCACTCTGAGATTGGTAACGATTTCCTTCAGACCTTCCTCATCCCTGTCCATATCCTGCAATACTGCTGCCCAGGCATCTTCTTCATTCTTCACCGATTCACGGTATTGTTTCTGCCGTTCCTCGATCAGCTTCCTGTTTGCGTTCAGATCTTCTTCCAGCTGTTTCATTTCTTCCGTATGATCTTCTGCCTGCAGGTATCTGTAAGATCCAAACAATGAAACACACGCAAGACATCCGGCGCAGACATACTTCAATATTCTCAATGAATCTTTCTTTCTGACATGCAGGGAGATATGAAGAAGATACGCGCACAGAAGCGTCAGTACAATTGTCAGAAGGATTCTGTTCATACCTGCCATC
>CACWLH010000148.1 GCA_902761625.1 uncultured Erysipelotrichaceae bacterium | reverse complement strand
TCAGCTACCATCTTATCCATGGTTCCATCTTCTGCCCTGTCGGTCTTATGATGAAGGAACTTGATCGTTGCCGATACATCCCCGTAATCAGCCAGATTAAGCTGTGTGTAGGCGGGAACTTCGCCGGTTGTCTCTGCTGCGCTGTCATCAGCTGCGTCTGCTTCTGCAGCGATTCATTGCGGAGCTAAAGTTGTTTTTGTGGATATCCAGAAAGATGGCGCTTCAGGAACGAATATGCCTGAAATGGATTATGAAAAACTTGAAGCTGCAATAAATGAAAAAACAAAAGCAATTATCACTGTTGATTTAGGCGGAATCGTCTGTGACTATGAAAAAGTATTTGAAATTGTTGAACGCAAACGTTCACTGTTCAAGCCAAAGGAAAGCGACGGAACGAAACTTGGTGATCTTTCCTCACGTATCCAGAAGTCATTGGGACGGGTTGCTGTTGTGGCAGACAGTGCGCACAGTCTTGGCGCCAGCAGACTCCATAAAGGTGTAAAAAGGTATTGCGGTGATATTGCTGATTTTACGTCTTTCAGTTTTCATGCAGTAAAGAACTTCACTACTGCTGAAGGAGGAGCATCCACATGGCTTCCCATTGATGATGTTGATGACAGTGAGATTTATAAAATGTTTCAGTTACTGTCACTTCACGGACAGAATAAGGATGCTCTTGCAAAAACGAAGCTTGGAAGCTGGGAGTATGACATTATCGGTCCGTGGTATAAGTGCAATATGACTGATATTATGGCAGCAATTGGTCTGAGACAGCTGGACAGATACCCCGGTCTACTTGCCAGAAGATCAGAAATCATCCAGAAATATGACAGCACATGTGATGAACTTGGTATCAGCCACCTCATACATCACACAGATTACATGGACAGTTCGAATCACCTGTATCTGATAAGACTTCCTGGCTATGACGTTGAGCAGAGAAACATTTTCATTGAAAAAATGGCTGAAAACGGAGTTGCGTGCAATGTTCATTACAAACCTCTGCCTATGATGACCGCATATAAAAAACTCGGATGGGATATTGCTGATTTCCCGAATTCCTACGATTATTATCATAATCTGGTTTCATTGCCTCTCCATACATTGCTGTCAGATGAAGACGTAGAGTACGTTACGGCAATACTGAAAAAAGTATATAAAGAAATGATGTGAAAGGAAGTATTGCATGCTGAAACAATGGGAAGAACTGCCGGAGTATATGAGGGTAGAGGAAGTCAGACCGTATTGGGAATCACTGAATAAAAAACGAGGTCAGCTTCTTCTTAAACGTATTTTCGATATAGTTGTGGCACTTATTCTGCTGATTGTTTTGGCTGTTCCTATGCTGATACTTGCTGTATGGATTAAACTGGACTCTGAAGGTCCGGTTTTTTATCGTCAGGAACGTGTAAAATAGGAACGGCTGTAACTGTAGGGAATGACAGCAGAATTACAAGAGCCGGATCAAAATTGAGGCATGCGCGTTTGGATGAACTGCCTCAGCTGTTTGATGTTCTGGAAGGAACAATGTCCTTTGTGGGAACCAGACCGGAGGCTGTGAAATATGTGGAAAAGTATCAGCCTGAATACTACGCTACACTTCTTATGCCGGCTGGTATTACAAGTGAAGCAAGTATACGATACAAAGATGAGGACAGATTATTGAATTCTGCTGATAACGCAGATGATGTTTATGTTAATAAAGTTCTGCCGGAAAAAATGAAATGGAATCTGCTTTCTGTGAGGAACTATGATTTCTTCAGTGATATTGCGACAATGTTCAGAACGGTTTTTGCAGTACTCGGCAAAGACTATTCTTAGAAAAAACAGATAGGAAGGTCAAGTCTTGAGATATCAGATTTGGGCGAATTTATATGAAAGAATTAAAGCTAAAAGAAATACAGTCCATTGAAATGGATCTCCTGATGGAGTTTGACAGAATCTGCCGCTCTCAGAAATTAGATTATTCACTGGGCGGCGGAAGTCTGCTTGGAGCCGTAAGGCATAAAGGTTTTATTCCGTGGGATGATGATATTGATGTTATGATGCCCAGACCGGATTATGACAGATTCATTGAATACTGTAAGAATAACAGAACATCTTTTAAGCTGTTGACATACGATACTGCACATTGCTATTACAGCCTTTTTGCCAAGATCAGTGATCCGTCAACTGCAATTGTTGATGATGTTATGGTTATTGATCCGGATCTTGGAGTGAATATTGATGTATTTCCGATTGATGGACTTGGACACAGCATGTCTGAAGCGATAAAAATCTTCAATAAAACGAGAATTGACAGAGAAATCCTGAATGGCGCTCTGTGGAAAAAGTATTTTCGCAGCAAAACACATGGTTTGATTATGGAGCCTGTGCGTCTTGCGGTATTTGTGATCAGCCGTGTTATTGATCCTGTGAAAATGCTGAAAAAGATTGATGCGTTCAATCTTCAGCATCCTTTTGAGAGTTCTGCCTATGCAGGATGTGTCTGCGGATCTTATCGGGAAGCAGAAATCATGGATCAGAAGACTTTTACTGAATATACCGATTTGGAATTTGAA
>CACWLH010000147.1:1532-2577 GCA_902761625.1 uncultured Erysipelotrichaceae bacterium | reverse complement strand
AAAGAATACTTCGTGAGACTTCTCTTTGCCGGCAAGGAACTGAATATCATCCACCAGAAGCAGATCAATGCTGTACATGAAGCGCTTGAAGGCATCAATCTTGTTATCCTTGATTGCATTGACGACTGTCTCAACGAATTTCAGAGACTCTGTATAATAGACTTTCTTTGTCGGATCATTCTTTAATACATAGTTTCCGATTGCCATCAGAAGATGTGTCTTTCCAAGTCCGGAATTGCCGTAAATAAACAGAGGATTGAAGAATTTGCCGGGATTCAGCGCGCATGCCAGGGCAGCCGCGTGGCTCTCTCTGTTGCAGTCACCGACGACAAAGTTCTCAAAGGTTCTGTCTTTCTGAATGATCATTGACTGGAAATCAGTCTCATCATAATCAATGACTTCCTCAGTGCTGATCTTTTCAGCTCGTTCCGGCAGTTCATTCTTTGTGAATACTTCAATAACAAAATGTCCGTTCTGGTTCAGGACATCATTAAAACATGAAGAAAGCATCTCAGACTGACTCTGGATGATCTGCTTGTAGATTGAATTCGGCGCCAGAATAAATGCTTTTTCTTCTGTCAGCTCATACAATTCACTCGTCTGATAGAAATTCTGGATAATCTGAGGCTCCAGAAAAGCATTTGCCAGCATATAATCAAGTACCTTGTTCCAGACTTCGTTCAGGTACTGGCTTTTGTTGTAACTCATAAAACGGATACTCCTGACTCTTTTTATACTTATGCAAAGATAATTCTAAACACCTGAAAATGAGATTTCCACATGTAAATTGTTGAAAAAAATTTTATCCACAATCATATATATTTAAAAACATCAGTATTTATATGTACTTTTCTGAGTTTTCCACACTTTTCCACAAAATTAAAATGTTGATAATATGTGGATAAAGAATCCACACTGTGGAAAAACGGGAATATTGTGGAAAATAGATGGCTGTCAGGAAATAAACAACAATTGTCAACATATCAAAATAGCCTTTAAATATAGGCTTTTTTAACTCTTTCCACAGTTTTCCACAATTGTGGAA
>CACWLH010000147.1:0-1493 GCA_902761625.1 uncultured Erysipelotrichaceae bacterium | reverse complement strand
CAATTGTGGAAAACTGGTTTTGTGGACGTGTTGATACCATGTGGAAAACAGTGTGAAAATATAATATGTTAACAAGTGAAATCATCTTTATTATCAACAGTATGCATGTTTTTTCTCCATACATACCGCAGCATTTGTATGAATGTTCAATGATTTCCAAAATAACGCACATGCATGCTAAGAATCGCATATAACAATCAGTTTAACCAAACTGTTATGTTGTTCGTCGAACGTATAGAACATGATGTCCTGGCAGTAATCAGATGCTTTCAGTTTGATAATAACTGAGAAAATAATACCGTCCCTGCCATTTTGTTTCCTGCTCTGTATTTGTATTGGGGAAAACATCTGCACTTCAGGCTTTCTGGCGGAGACTTTATTTTTTGTCATCTTTCAATACCCCGGATCATCCGGGGACTTTTAATTCAAAAGTATCCTCTTTCCGGGATACTTACAATTCCATGTTGTGTGAGATAATGTATGTGTCTCTGTCATTACGTTCTCCTGTTCTGTATCTGCAGTTGGCGGACCGCATTTACATTACAGGCTCCGCTGACAGAGACTCATCGGTTAACCTTCTTTCAGCCTCCGGACGATCAGGAGGTTTTCTTTTACAAAAAAAGACAGATTCGCGATCTGTCTTTCATTTAATCATTCAGCTTCTTCCGTATCCGTGACGTAGCGGATGCATACGTGTCTGTTGCCGGCTTCTCCTTCGGACTCTGTACGGATGTTATGCCATTCGTTCAGAACCTTGTGGATGACTTTTCTTTCATCATTCGGCATCGGATCCAGCTCAGCGTCAACGTGTGATCTCTGTACCTGCTTGGCAATTCTCTTTGCCATGGAACGGAGCTTTGCGTAACGCTCTTCCTTGTAGTGGTTGATATCGATCAGAACATCGATTCTCTTCTTGAATTCAGAATTGATGGCTGCTCTGACGACTGTGTTGAATGCTGCGAGTGTCTTTCCCATCTTGCCGATGAGGACTGCGTTGTTGTCAGCGTTGAGATTGACAACGAAGCTGTCGCTTCTCTCTTCAATGGCAACTTCGATATCCTGGTCAATACCGGTGAAGAAGTTTCCGAGGTAATCAAAGATGAATTCCTTGACGTCATCCATATTGAATACGTCAGCTGTGACGGAATTTCCGATTCCGAGAATTCCCTTCTTTTCTTCTGTGACAGTGTAGTTCAGTTCTTCAACTGTGCATCCTTTATCTTCAGCAGCTTTCTGCAGAAGTTCTTCAAGTGTTTTTGCTGTATACTGTGTCATCTGCGTGTTCCTTTCTCTGCATTTTTCTTATCAATGATCTGCTGAACAACAAATGTCTTGATAATGTTGACAACGGAGTTGATTGCCCAGTAGAGGGACATCGCTGCAGGCCACATAATACCGATACCGCAGATCATGACGAGCATGTAATACTGCATGAACTGACCCTGTTTGCTGGGTTCTTCCGGTTTGCGGTGATGCTTTGCGGCTTCCGCTTC
>CACWLH010000146.1 GCA_902761625.1 uncultured Erysipelotrichaceae bacterium | reverse complement strand
ATTGATATGGCCGCGTAAGCATTGTTTCCCGACAGGGTGCGGGTTTTCCGCACCCTGTTTTAATTTTCTTAAGGAGGTGACAAGATGAAACTGGAACGCTCTGACAGAGCTCCGCTATGGGCGTTTATGACGCCCGCCCTGGTTCTGATGCTCGTCTTTTTTGTGATTCCTGTCATCTATGTTATCATCATCAGCTTCATGAAGTGGAACGGGATCAACTCACCCGCTTTTGTCGAGTTCAGGAACTTTATGCTTCTGTTCCGGGACAAGGCTTTTAAGCGTTCGATCCTGAACAATGTGATCTGGGCTCTGGTGGCCGGTTTTATTCAGGTCCCCCTCGCCATGATCATGGCGATTATTCTCTCCCGCAGGCCGAAGGGCTGGAAGTTTTTCCGTACAGTCTATTTCTTCCCCCAGGTGATCTCAGGTATTGCACTGGCAACGTTGTGGCGTGCCATTTACCGTGCGGACACCGGTCTGCTCAATGCCCTTCTCACGTCGGTTGGTCTCGGGCATCTCGCCAAAGACTGGCTCGGCAACCTGAGTACAGCCTTCCCCTCCGTTTTGATCTACTGGGTATTCTATGTGGGTTACTATATGGTCATCATGATGGCGGACATTACAACCATCGATGACTCGTACTATGAAGCAGCCACCATTGACGGTGCATCGGATTTTCAGCAGGCGATTTATATCACAATCCCGCTGATCAGGAAAACCTCTCTGCTCACCTGTGTGACCCTGGCGAGCGTCATGGGTCTGCGCCAGTTTGAGCAGGTGTACATGCTCACCAACGGCGGCCCGGCAAATTCCACATCCACCATTGTCCTGTACATGTATAAGAAGCTGCAGGATGCCAACTACGGAATGGCAAGTGCCTCGGCAGTGATTTTGATCGTCATCGGCGTGATCTTTATCATCTGCATCCGCAAGATATTTGAAGGGCGCAATGAAGAAGCCGCCGCGTTGAAGAAAGCACGGAGGGCTGTAAAATGAGTGATACAAGAGTTCGCGCCCCTCTGCACGGCAAGGATCTGATCGTGGCGATCCTGCGCTGGATCCTGATCATCTTTTTTGCTGTCTATACGCTGTTTCCTCTTCTCTGGCTGTTTATCGCCTCCCTGAAGACCAACTATGAGTTCCTGGCAGGCTCACCGTTCTCTCTTCCCGCGGTTCCGCAGTGGCAGAACTACGTGAATGCGCTGAAAGTTGCAGGTCTTGGCAGAATGCTTCTCAATTCTGTCATTGTCGGCGTCGCCGCAACCATCTTCAATGTGATTGTTGCCAGTCTGAGCGGCTACTGCATCTCACGGTTCCGCTTCAGAGGAAGAGAGAAGATCTTTACCCTCTTTACTGCCGGTATTCTGGTTCCGCTGAACGCGCTGATGGTTCCCTACTTTGTTATCATCAACCGACTGGGACTCTATAACACCTATGGCAGCATGATTCTCCTCTACTGTGCCATTGGTATTCCGATGTCCACTTTCCTGATCCGCGGGCTGATGGACTCCATCCCCATGGAGCTGGAAGAAGCTGCGTACATCGATGGCTGCGGCTTCTTTGGACGCTTCTTCCATATCATTCTGCCGCTGAGCCGTACCGGCATCGTTACCGCGGCGACATTTGAATTTCTCACCTGCTGGAACGAGTTTGTATTTGCCAATCTGATTGTCTCTTCTGAGAAGCTCCGTACCATTCAGGTCGGCATCCGCTATTTCACCAACCAGTTCTCTACGGATTACGTTTCGATGTATGCGGCGATTATGATCTCGATCATTCCTTCGATCATCGGTTACGTTCTCTTCCAGGAGCAGATTATCAGCGGCATGACCAGTGGCGCTGTGAAAGGATAACACGAATTTCATGTTCGAACTCAAAATCGAAAACGGGCAGTACCGGCTGTTGTATAACGGCCGGTTGCTGCTGTCCCAAACAGATTATTCTCCGATGCTTTATGTCGGCTGCGGTCAGGAGAGCGTCGACATGTACCGCGGCAACTTCAAAATCGAAGACTATGTGACCGAGCGCCGTGCGCTTTCTGCCACTGCGTTC
>CACWLH010000145.1 GCA_902761625.1 uncultured Erysipelotrichaceae bacterium | reverse complement strand
TCCATTCAAAAGAATGAAAAATATATATTCTCATGGTATTGATCCTGACACCTTCCTTTCAAAGGAAAATGATTGGGAATACCTCTACAATATGTCTCCGGTAAGACGGAATATATTAAGGTGGTATAGCTTCCGGGAAGGTGACAGGGTGCTGATCGAAGGCAGGGCATATGTCAGAGCGGTATCGGATAAGTATCCCGGCCGTCTGCCGGAAGTCAGTGTCACCGCGACAGGTCTGTTCCTGCTCGGACACAGACGTCCGCAGGGAATGAACGTCGGTCTTGTTCCGCAGAAATAAAGAACAGAAGGGGCTGTAACAGTTGAAAAACTGTAACAGCCCCTTTCTTCATGCATGTAGTAGAATGTAGATATGAAAAATGCTAATCAAGTACTAGCCCTACCTGATCAGCGAACTTATTATAATGCAGTTCAGCTGAGTTTGCCAGTAAATACATTACTGGCACTTGATCAGGAAGATGAAGTGTTCTCGTTTCTCGATGCGGTAAAAGGAGTGGATTTCAGTAAATATGTAAAACCGATCAGATCGAATAACACAAACAGTCACGATCGCGGAATGCTGATCAGGACGATGCTGTTCGGTTATATGAACGGCATAAATACACTGAGCACACTTGTATCATTATGCAGGACAGATCTGAGATATCTGTTTCTTTCAAATGAGGAGAAGCCAAGCATAATGGCCTTCTCAAGAATGTGCCGGGATCTCACAGTGTCCATTGATGATCTCTTTTTCAAAGTCAGCGGAATTATTGCAGAGAAGATGAACTGCGATACAAATGTCCAGTACATTGACGGAACGAAAATAGAAGCCAACGCGAACAAGAATTCGTTTGTGTATAAGAAGAGGATCGTCAATGCCATGGACCGGCTGTTCTTCAGAATTACTGATGATGTCATCCGCCTGGACCAGGCATACGGATACAGTTACAGATACAGCGGCTGTTACAGCGCATATGACATGTGGAATATATGCCAGTATCTGATGGAAGTCATGGTCAGGGAAAACATCCGGATCGTATATGGAAAAGGCTGCAGAAAGAATGAATTCCAGGTGTGGTATGACATATTTATGCAGTATGCCATGAAACTGGATGAATATGAATACTGGCTTGAGATCATGGGAAACCGCAACAGCTGTTCAAAGACAGATCATGATGCGACGATGATGGCGACGAAATGGGACTATTACAACCAGAGCGGAGTGACCAGGGCGTGTTACAACTGCCAGATCGCAGTGAGTGACGGAATTATTGTAAACAGCGAGGTATACCAGGATGTGGGCGACACAACAACATATCAGCCATTCATGGAGAAATATCATAGACACACCGGCAGATATCCCGGGTATCCGGTAGCCGATGCCGGATATGGATCCTATGACAATTATCTGTACAACATTACCCACAGATGCCATCTCACCATGAAATACAACCTGTACGGGAAAGAGCACGACAAGAGATTCCAGAAGAGAAGATTCAACAGTCACAACTGGAAGAAGACAGAAGACGGAAATGTGATCTGCCCGGATGACCGCGTGTTCGATCAATATGAAAAAGATGTATGCCGGAACACAGCGGGAGGCAATCTGACGATCACACAGATATACTATGAGAAGGACAAATGCGAAGGATGTCCGTTCCGGAAAGAGTGTCTGCAGAATCCGGATGGTTACCGTCGTTATTCGCGCAATGTGATCCGGGACGAAATGTGGGAAACAGTGAACCGGGAGCTTTCGACTGAAGAAGGAATTCAGATGAAGACACAGAGATCCGTACAGGTCGAAGGAGCCTTTGGAGTCATCAAGCAGGACTTCGGATTCACCCGGTTTCACAGAAAGGGAATGAAAAACGTAAAAATGGAATTTCTGCTGGTGTGTCTGGGATACAACCTTAAGAAATTCCACATATACAGGCTGAGGCAGATGCGTATCGATCCATCAGGAATGATGAGCTGACTGCAGAATATCCGCAATACAAGCTGTTTAAAATCGATATTGTTTTCAGTGCGGTTTCATGTGTCTTCAAAATCATGAATTCGCACATTTTTAATATCCTGGCATCATAATTCGACTGTTCTTTTTTCCTTGTCAACGAAAAAGAGGACCTAACC
>CACWLH010000144.1 GCA_902761625.1 uncultured Erysipelotrichaceae bacterium | reverse complement strand
CTGGGTTCGATTCCCAGAGCCGTTTTTACTCTTTTTAGAAGAAAAGGAGCTGTCTTTCCTTCCGATTTTTCATCGGAGGTTTTTTAACAGCCCCTTTTTTTATGTATGTATCGCTTTGCAGTATGGATCAGCCTGAAACAGTCTGTACTGCTGATCTTTTCATGATTGACTGTCTTGAAAATGCTCATCGTGTGACAGCTTTTAAAGCATTCCTTAACCCTGATTCAGAACGTATTTTGCAAGATAACGGCCCATGCCGTCTTCCGTGCAGGGATATTCAGTGACTGCATCTGACATGGATTTGGAAATGTCGCTGCCGTTAAGCAGACAGACACCCCAGCCTGCCTCTTTGAGGATTTCCTTGTCATTGTCCATATCGCCGAAGGCCATGATTTCGCAAACCGGAATATTGTTGCGCTCACTGAACTTGTGCAGCGCCATACCCTTGTTGACACGGGGATCCATGAATTCGATGATGCCGGGTGAAGTCAGGATGGCATGATATTTTTCACAGGCGAGTGTTTCCGCAAAAGCGGACACTTCTTCTGTTCTTTCCGGATCAAAGCGGAAGAGCACATTGTAATTGTCATTGACGCATAAACGGTCCGCATTGCCGTCTGCGACCACCACCTTCATATGATTGCGCTTCATGGAGGCGGCGATCATGTCGTCAAAGCGCAGCGTGACCATATGCTCATCCTCATAGATCATCACATTGAGATCCAGCGGCGACATTCTTTCGATGATCTCTTTCATCGTTTCTGTTTTCAGAAGATAGTAATTCTCGATCTCCTCATGGAATCTGTCCCAGAGCTGACCCCCGTTCATACCGATCATCATGTCAAACTGGAAGGAAAGGCCCCAGTCCTTTGCCCTCTGAAACATTCCGTTGTTGATCTTGCGGCCGGTGGAAAGGCCGAGCAGGACTCCCTGACTGTGCAGTGTTTCCAGCGCCTGTTTTGTGACAGGCATGATGTTTTCACCCTTGTTGACGAGCGTGCCGTCGATATCGGCGAAGATTGCACTGACTTTGTTGATCATATTGCCACTTCCTTCCTGTGCTGTTTTTTTCCGCACAATCTTATCATACTTTCCCATGCATACACAGCACGTCTCATGTTTTCCGCAAAAAAGGACCGTATCCGCTGTATGATACAGTCCTTTTTACTCAATTATTCGTTTTCTTCCTCAAAGCCGATTTCCTTTAACAGGAACTGCTGGCCGCCAAGTACCTTTTTGTAGCGGGAGCCGCATTTGGGACACTTTCCTTCATTTGCCATGATGTTGTACATCGCATTGCACTCCAGGCAAAGCCCTTCACCTCTTGCGATGATCATTTTCAGTTCACAGTCCTTGAACATCGGTCTGTTTTCAATGACCACGGGAAAGTATTTTTCAAAGAAGACGGGAAGATATCCGGAGAGTTCGCCGACTTCCAGGGTGATATAGGAAAGATGAGTGATGCCGTTGTCCTTTGCGGTCTGTTCAGCCAGTTCCACGGCTTTATTCAGAACACTGATTTCGTGCATGATCAGCCTTTGATCTTACGCAATGCGATTCTGCCGATCTTCTTCGCCTCTTCCTTGATGACAGTGGGAACCAGCTGCTCATAAGGAACGCCCCAGACATCCGCCGTGCGGTCAAGATGGATGGCGTCGAAATTGCACTTGAGTGTGCAGAGACCGCATCCGATGCAGAGTTTCGGGTCAACCCTGGCAGCGCCGCATGACAGGCATCTCGCGGTTTCCTTCTTCACCTGTTCTTCGGTGAATGTGCATCTTTCATCGGAGAATGTTCTGATCTTTTCGGGATCTTTGCCCGGAACCTGACGCTGGCCTCTGTCATAGCTGGCAATGACCAGATTGTCCTTGTCAATGTAGTGATAATTGTCTCTCTTCACTCTGCCCAGAGTCAGGGAATGACCTTCCCAGACATATCTGTGCAGGGATTCCGCGCCTTCCTTGCCGGCTGCGATGGCATAGATTGCAAAGCTTGGACCGGTGTAGACATCACCGCCGACGAAAACATCCTCCTGCGCGGTCTGGTATGTCCAGGAATCCGCTTTGGCGGTCTTGTTGCGGTTGAGTTCGACCTTTGAGCCTTCCAGCAGATTGCCCCATTCGATGGACTGGCCGATCGCGGAAAGAACATAATCCGCATCCA
>CACWLH010000143.1 GCA_902761625.1 uncultured Erysipelotrichaceae bacterium | reverse complement strand
CATAACGGTCGGAGAAAATGCTGTGAAGAAGGCTGCCTCGTGCAAAGATGCACTCATGGCTCTTCGCATTCAGGGCAACCGGAGGATCAAAGGTCCACTGACTGTGATTCAGATATGATCCATATGATGGAATATCCTGGATCAGCTCCGTTTTCTCGGCAGCGGCGATCACCTGGAGGCCCCGGCATATGCCAAGCACCGGTTTGCCGGCTTTGACAAAAGCGCGATAAAGCAGAATATCCGAGCGGTCGATCTTTGCATTACCCGGTAAAGAGCCTGTGTTTTCAGCACCGTAAAGGGCAGGATCCACATCGTCTCCGCCGCTCAGCAGCAGACCGTCCGCCATTTGTGCAGCTGCCTCAGCATCATCCTCATCATATGCGAACAAGGTGACCGGGATGCCGCCGGCTTGTTTTATATATTGATAGTAGTCGTCAATGTTTCCGTAGAAGGTGAGCCCGTGTGCGATGAGCTTTGTATCACGGGCACTGATGACGATGAGCGGCTTTCTCATATTACTTCTCCTTTTTGTACAGTATAAGAAATAATGCATGCAATTCCCAGTATGACAGACACAATCGGATGAAATGATGCGCGCAGGCATGTTAAAATTGCAGAAGGAAACCAATGGAGGAAAACATAATATGAGTCAGATGAGCGATTTGATCCGCAAAATGTTCGGCGAAGGCGATGCCAAGCGTGATGCGGGACTGAAGACACCGGACGATATCGTCCGCTATGATGATATTCAATACGGCACAATCGAACCGAAATGGCAGATGCTTGACGTCTACCGTCCCAAAAATGCCGAAGGAAAACTTCCGGTGATTCTGAGCGTGCATGGCGGCGGATGGGTATATGGCGACAAGGAAGTCTATCAGTTCTATTGCATGTCACTTGCGCAAAGGGGATTTGCGGTTGTCAATTATTCGTACCGGCTTGCCCCGGAATACAAATATCCTGCTTCATTTGAGGACACCACTGCTGTCTGCAGATGGATTCTGGACAACGCGGAAGAATACGGTTTTGACACAGATCATATCTTCGGTGTCGGCGACAGTGCGGGCGCCCATATGCTCAGCATGTTCGCCTGTGCCCTGACCAATCCCGCCTATGCTGAAACAACCGGTTTTGATCTGCCGGAAAACTTCGCGTTCAAAGCGATTGCCCTCAATTGCGGCGCATTCCTGATCAGTGCTGAAGGCAAGCAGGATATGACCACGCAGCTGATGGCGGATTATCTGCCTTCTGGCGGAACTAAAGAGGAATTCAGGCTGATCAGTACGGTTTATCATGTGACTGAGGACTTCCCTCCGGTATTCATCATGACATGTCCGGGCGACTTTCTGAATGAGCAGCCGATGCAGATCATTCCGAAACTGGAAAAACTCAAAGTCCCGTTTATCTACCGCCGTTATGGTGACAAGAATGATGATCTTGCCCATGTGTTCCATTGCAATGTCAGGCTGAAAGCGGCTGATCTTTGCAATGATGAGGAATGTGAATTCTTCAGAAAATATCTTTGATTCAAAATGCGGCACAGACCCTTCTAAAGGCTGAAAGGCTTAGGATGGTCTGCGCCGCCTGCTAATCAAGCGCACTAACGTGATTGAATTTGAGTGATGAAACTGATAATATATGCGTGTTGCGATGAAAAAGACCATCAGCGTGGAATGGCAGCACAGAGAGACGGTATTTTGGTGAAAACCGGAGTGTCTGAACACGCCTGCTCAGCTTTGGAGCAGCCGCAGCCGCAGCGATAAAGGCGGAAAAGAGTGCACATGAAAATGTGAACTAAGGTGGTACCGCGCTCAATTGCGTCCTTAGAGGTAAGGACGTTTTTCATTTGGAGGAAAGATCAATGGCTTACAATCATAAAGTGACAGAAGAAAAATGGCGCCGTTACTGGGAGGAAAACAAGACATTCAAAACCGACGCATGGGATTTCAGCAAACCCAAATTCTATGCGCTGGACATGTTCCCGTATCCCAGCGGAGCCGGTCTGCATGTCGGTCATCCGGAAGGATATACGGCAACCGATATTGTTTCCAGAAAGAAGAGAATGGAAGGATACAACGTCCTGCATCCGATGGGATTTGACTCCTTCGGTCTGCCGGCGGAACAGTATGCGATCAATACCGGCAATCATCCCGACAAGTTTACAAAGGATAATATCGAATTCTTCACAAAA
>CACWLH010000142.1 GCA_902761625.1 uncultured Erysipelotrichaceae bacterium | reverse complement strand
TCGGACTTCCCAGCGGCTATCACCATCTGACCAACTGGGGCACAACCTCCATGTTCGTGGTCATCGGCAAAAAAGACAGAATGCCGTTCTATGAGAATGATCAGGTCGTATTCAAAGACGGAGTTGACCTGAACATCACCATGGATGAAAGAATCGCTGACGGCTATTATTTCTCCAAGTCGATGAAGATTCTTCAGTATTTCCTGGCTCATCCGGATCTGCTGGATGAACCGTTCAACACAAAGCTTCCCGATGAAGTGTTCAAAAATCTCTGATCCCAATGAAAAACAATCCATCGCGGATTGTTTTTTTTGACCATACAGACATGGCACTGCGTTTCTTATTTCTTTTTCAGATAAAACAGTCTGCGTGTTTCTTTTTCTGTTCCGCATGCGCCAAGCATCATACAGCTTAATGCAGACAGGACAATCTTCTTCCATCTGTTCATCATTCTTACCTCAGAGAAATTATATATGAAAAAACGGGAAGCCTTCATCAGACTTCCCGTCAGGATCATACGGTATAGTTGTTTCTGTTTCTGAAATAATAGAGCACTTCCAGAACGCATGTGACCATCCAGCCAACCGGATAGCTGAAGCAGACCAGGGCAGGGGTGTTGGAAATGAATCTTGTCATGACAAACAGATAAATCTGTCTGATGACAACGAATCCGGTTAACATGATCACCATCGGCGCTTTCGAATCGCCATAGCCTCTCAAGCTGCCCGCCACCACATGGTTGATGCAGTTGAACAGCAGGAAGAAGACATTGGTTCTTAAGAAGAGAACACCGTAATCGATGACGGCCGGATCGTTTGTGAACAGGGCAACCGCGGTAGGAGCGAAGACATAAATGAACGCGGCGATGACACCGGTGACGGACAATGTGAGCACATTGGTTGTGACGGTTCCCTGCTGGGCACGTTTCAATTGACGCGCACCCATGTTCTGGGCAACGAATGTGGTGGCTGCCATAGCCATGGAATTCATCGGCAGCATAATGAACATATCGAGCTTGTTATAGCAGCTCCAGCCCGCCATGACACTGGAACCGAAGTAGTTGATATAGCCCTGTACAAAGATATTGGAGAAGGTTGTCAGCACTGATTGGATGGCTGCCGGCATACCCACGCCGAAGATCCGTTTCAGAATATCGAAGTCAATGCGCATATCGCTGAATGTGAAGCGGTAGACATCCTTTGTGCGGATTAATAACAGCAGGATCAGTCCGGCTGATACAAACTGCGCGATGATTGTTGCATAGGCCACGCCCGCAATGCCAAGATGGAACACCAGCACAAACAGTAAATCAAGAATGATATTGAGAATGCTGGTCAGAATCAGGAAGTAAAGAGGACGGGTTGTATCGCCGACGGCTCGGAGAATACCGGAACCGATATTGTAGATCAATAATCCCGAGATACCCGCGAAGTATATTCTCAGATAAACAGACGCGCTGTCGAATACATCCGCCGGGGTTGCCATCAGTCTTAACATCGGATGGACCAGGAAGATTGAGATGCCCGTGAACAGTACGCACAGAATGAATGAGGCCGCCATGACCGTTTCAATCGCCTGATGCAGACCGTCCATATCTTTTGAACCGAAGTATCTGCCGATGATGACACCGGCACCGATGGAGAAGCCGTTGAAGAAGAACACAAACAGATTGACGATCATCGTCGTGGAGCCGACCGCCGCAAGCGCCTGGGTGCCCACGTAATTGCCGACCACGATCGAGTCGACCGTATTGTAAAGCATCTGGAACACATTGCCGAGCATCAGCGGCAGGGAGAACAGAATGATCTGTTTTGCGATATTGCCCTCAGTCAGATTTCTCGCGGTTGATTTTGCCATGTCCATGCCTCCTTCACTTTTGCCTATACATTATACAGCCACATTTTCCCAATTGGCTCCAATTGACCGAAATGAATGCATGGTTACAAATCTTCGAATTATAAAAATGCATGAATGGTCTTAACGCATGTTTACAGAAATCGAAATTCATCGCAATGCTTTCATGATCTGAGCGCATGGTTTCATCTTGTTGCACGAAAAAAACACGTTTATAATTTTCTTAAATAATAAGCACCTGCGTGCAAAAAGTCTTTAGGTAATATGTCAAGAGATATTAAATAAGGACTTTTAAAGAGTTCTTTGAAAAAGCGCATGACAAAAACAACTTTTCAGTGAAAAGCG
>CACWLH010000141.1 GCA_902761625.1 uncultured Erysipelotrichaceae bacterium | reverse complement strand
CTTTTTTTAAAATGGAAGAACATGCCGGCCGCCTCCTTTTATGATTCCTGAATGGCATTCCCGGTATACAGCTGATAGTATTTGCCTTTTGCTTCAATCAGCTGGTCGTGCGTGCCGCGTTCAATAATGCGTCCCTGTTCAAGGACCATGATGCAGTCTGCATTGCGGACCGTGGAGAGACGATGTGCGATGACAAACGTCGTACGGCCCTTCATCAGCGCATCCATACCGCTCTGAACAAGCGCTTCGGTTCTGGTATCGATTGAGGATGTCGCTTCGTCAAGGATCAGGCAGGGCGGATCGGCAACAGCTGCTCTGGCGATGGCGAGGAGCTGACGCTGTCCCTGGGAAAGGTTTGCGCCATTGCCTGTGAGCATGGTCTGGTACCCGTCAGGCAGACGACGGATAAAGCCGTCTGCGTTGGCTAGCCGTGCAGCATTGATGCACTGGGCCGGTGAAAAGATTGGTATCCTGAAGAACCATGCCCAGGGATCTTCTCAGATCACTCTTGCGGATCTTGTTGATATTGATCTCATCATAGCGGATCTTTCCGTCTTGGATGTCATAGAAACGGTTGATCAGATTGGTAATGGTTGTCTTGCCCGCACCGGTTCCGCCGACAAATGCAATCTTCTGTCCGGGCTGAGCATACATGGTAATGTCGTGGAGAACGGTTTTATCAGGTACATACCCGAAATCCACATGATCAAATGTTACGCCGCCAGCCAGTCTGCGGTAGGTGACGCTTCCGTCTTCCTGATGCGGATGACGCCATGCCCAGATGCCGGTGCGTGTTTCCGATTCAGTGATGTTTCCGTCGGCCCCGATTTTGGCATCGACAAGTTCGACATATCCATCATCTTTTTCGGGGGCCTCATCCATCAGCGCGAAGATACGGCCTGCACCTGCCATGGCCATGACGATGGAATTCATCTGCTGGGAAATCTGAGAAATGGGGCGGGAGAAATTCCGGTTCAGGGTTAAGAAGGTCACCAGCGTGCCCAGGGAGAGAGCAGTCACGCCATTGATGGCAAACAGGGCGCCGATCACGGCACAGACCACATAGCTCAGATGGCCGAGATTGTTGTTGACAGGTCCAATGATATTGGTGAAGGAGTTGGCCTGAGAGGCGGCAGAGCGGAGTGTTTCATTCAGACCAGAGAAAGCAGTGAAACTCTTTTCTTCATGGCAGAAGACCTTGACGACTTTCTGGCCTTCCATCATTTCTTCAATATAGCCGTTGACGGCACCGAGATTCTTCTGCTGCTGTCCGAAGAATTTACCCGCCCGACCGGCAAGCTTTGCGCTGGCCACAAGCGTGAGGGACATCAGGACGATGGACAGAATCGTCATCTGCCAGGAGAGCATGATCATGCTCACAAAGGTCATGACGACTGTAATCAGGGAATCGACAAAGGAGGGAATCGACTGACCGATCAGCTGACGGAGCGTATCCACGTCGTTGGTATACACTGACATGATATCACCGTGGGCATGGGTATCAAAATAGGAGATCGGCAGCTTTTCCATTGTGGTAAAAATCTGCTTGCGGATATCAAGAAGGGAGCCCTGGGAAACATAAATCATGATGCGGTTGTATGTGTAGGATGCTGCAATGCCGATCGCCAGAATCACTGCGAGACGGGTGAGGGCAGAAGCCAGGGCGCTGAATCCGGTGTTTGTATCGATCTGCTTTGAAAGCATGGGCATAATATAGGCATCAATCAGCTGCTGCATAAACAGCGTGCCCTGCAGTGTGCAGTATGTCGCGATGCCGATGCACAGAATCACGATGATAAACTGAACGGCATATTTGCTCATGACGATTTTCATGACACGGCGAAGCGTACCCTTCTGCTTCTGCATGTCAAGCATCATTTCCTTGCCGGATTTACGTACTCTTGGACCACGGTTCATACAGCGTCACCCCCAATCTGTTCAGGCTTATCAAAGTCTCCGCCGCCCTGCATCTGGGTTTCGTAGATTTCGCGGTAAATCGGCGAGCAGTTCATCAGTTCATCATGCGTTCCGACGTCGACAACGGAACCGTTATCCATGACAACAATTCGATCGGCATCCATGACCGAGGCAATGCGCTGCGCGATGATCAGCTTTGTGGTGTCGGGAATATCCTCACGGAATGCCTTGCGGATTTTTGCATCGGTGGCAGTATCGCAGGCACTGGTGGAATCGTCGAGAATCAGGACCTTGGGTGATTTCAGCAAAGCTCTGGCAATGCACAGACGCTGTTTCTGACCACCGGAAACATTGTTTCCGCCCTGTTCGATGCGTGTGTCGTATCCATCCGGGAACCGGTCGATAAATTCATCGGCACAGGCAAGCCGGCAGGCATTCTTGCATTCTTCCAGTGTTGCATCTTCTTTGCCCCAGCGAAGATTATCAAGAATCGTGCCCGAAAACAGAACGTTCTTCTGAAGGACGACAGACACTGCATTTCGAAGCGTTTCGATATCATACTGACGCACATCAATTCCGCTGACTTTGACAGCGCCTTCGGTGACGTCATACAGACGGGAGATCAGGGAGACCAGCGTGGTTTTGCCGCAGCCGGTTCCGCCGATAATGCCGATGGTTTCGCCGGATTTGATATGCAGATCAATATCTTTCAGCGTATATTCACCGGAGCCGCTTGTCTGATAGGAGAAATTGACATGATCGAAGTCAATCGATCCGTCTTTGATCTCAAAGACAGGAGCATCGCAGTTCTGAATGGAAGGAACTTCATCGAG
>CACWLH010000140.1 GCA_902761625.1 uncultured Erysipelotrichaceae bacterium | reverse complement strand
ATTCGAAGAAAAAGCAAATATTCCAACCCTAGTAGAATGTGCAAGTGAATATCGTTATAAAAAAATTCTATACAATAGAAAAACATTAGTAATTGTAATTTCTCAATCGGGAGAAACAGCTGATACCATAGCAGCAATGAGAAAGGCTAAAGAAAATAAAAAGTGTATTGAGGTAAAAAAAACCCTTCTTTAGCGGAAAATCCGCTGAAGAAGGGAAAAAAAAGAAGGTGTACGCTTTTTTCAGGAGGGGCCTGTTGAGATGGTCTGACGAAAGGACCTGTTGAGATGGTCTGAGGGAAGGGCCTGATGAAAAAGTATTATGGACGCCTTGATGAAGGCTCGGAATTTATCCTGCAGTTTTCAGCGCCCGGGGTAAGATGAGGCCCGCCTTATAGAGTCTTGAGGATTCCGGCAAGTATCGCGCCGGAAATGTTGTGCCACACGGAAAAGATCGCGCCCGGGACCGTCGCCATGGCCAGGTTCGGGAAGGCGGAGCCGGCGAGGGACGCCGCCAGGCCGGAATTCTGCATTCCAATCTCAATGGCGACAGCCTTCTTTCGGGGCAGGTCCATTTTGAACAAAACAGCGGTCAGGAAACCGCATAAGTAACCGAGCAGGTTGTGCAGGATCACGACGGCAAAGATAACGGGTCCTGTAGACAGTATTTTGCCACTGTTGTGGGATACGACTGCCGCAACAATAAGGCAGATGGCAGTCACTGAAACGGCGGGCAGCAGGCCGGTGATTTTCTGTGTGTATTTTCCGAAGAATTTATTGATCAGAAGTCCCAGCCCGATAGGTATTATCACGACCTGAACTATGGATAAGAGCATTGACAGAACATCTACATCAACAGTGGTTCTCAGATAGAGATATGCAAGCAGAATATCCGCAATGAATATGAATGATTCATTGAGCGGCATCAGATTGAATGCAGTTACAGAGGCAAAAGCACACAGGAAATATACAGCTGTACAGATCCATGTGCGTCTGTCATCAGAGTCAGAGAAACTTTTGAGAAACATGGCATACATGG
The DNA here is from genome assembly GCA_902761625.1 of uncultured Erysipelotrichaceae bacterium. Lineage (GTDB taxonomy): Bacteria > Bacillota_I > Bacilli_A > Erysipelotrichales > Erysipelotrichaceae > Bulleidia. The sequence continues at coordinate 1,343 of CACWLH010000140.1, read as the reverse complement.
AACTTTCCAGAAGGTTCAGAAATATATCCAGCATGATATCACCTCCACGTATTGTATCTGAGATATGACTGCATCACTTCTCTGCGTCTTTCTCTGACAACGGGAAGCTCCGAACTGTCTTTCAGAACAATGCTCTTGTCTTTGACTGCAGTAATGAACGCACAGTTGACAAGATAGGAAGAAGACGGCTGCAGGAACAGGTTTTCCGGCAGCTCAGAGATGACCTGTTTTAACGTTTTCCGCTCTTTCAGTTCAGAACCATTGGAAAGATGAATATACAGATCTTTGCCTGCGACTTCGAAATAGACGATCCTGTTCCAGTCGATTCCTGTCGTTGCATCTGCATTTTTGTACAGATACCAGTTTTCCTGTGTGCGTACATACTTCTTAATGCAATCGATCAGGTCCGAATGCAGTTTATCCTTACGGACAAAGTAGAATACATTGGTGCCGAATGACTGAAAGACAAGATCATCATGGGATGTGCAGAAGATGATCTTTGCGGCAGGATTCTCACGGCTGATCCTGCCTGCGGCATCAAATCCAGATTTTCCATTCAGATCGATATCCACAATGAACCAGTCACTCTGAAAATCTTTCACAAGATCCGGATCTGTATAGCTGCTTGTCTGAAACAGATATTCAGATTCCAAAGATATTCTTTCCAGTTCATTTGTGATTCTTTTCAGATCATAAGCATCATCATCAATTACAGTTGTACGAATTCTCATCAGTCAGCCCCCGGAAGATAGTTTTTGCTGTGTTTCAATATGAAGCACATCATTGCGTTGAAACATACTGCAAACAGAACAGAGATCCTGCATTGCGAGATCAATGTAAATACTGCACAGGACAGGCTAAGTATGAACCATGTGCTGTTTCTATTGTATCTGATTTCTGAGGCAGACAATGGATTGAGAATGTGCTGAACAGGCGCATTGACCGTAATATAGAAAACAGAAACAACATACAGCAGATACAACAGCACATTGAGCTCCATATCAGTACAAAGAACAAAGCACAGAAAGAACAGTACATAGGAAACAAAACAGTTTCCTTTGTTTTTGCAGTGATACCCGCCGCAATGGATCCTCAGCCAGCTGTAGAAGGCAGTATAGATCAATGTCACTGCAAACTTCTTCAGGAAAAGAGAAATGATCAGAATACACAGTATCTCAGATCCATTCAGAAGAACAACATCCAGTCCATATCGTATCAGTGCCTGTTCTTTCTGGCTGTAACAAGTATGTTCAGACACATGACGCTTTTGCATACATCATTTATAACATTTGTCAACAAATAGTCCAGGATCCTGGAAAAAAACGGCTTCACCCTGGTGGTCC
>CACWLH010000139.1 GCA_902761625.1 uncultured Erysipelotrichaceae bacterium | reverse complement strand
CACCCAGGGTGCCAAGGTTGATGAAGCGAAGAATGCAGGCGCTGACTATGTCGGCGGCGCTGACATGATCGAAAAGATCCAGGGCGGCTGGTTCGATTTCGACAAGATCGTTGCAACACCGGATATGATGGGTCAGCTTGGTAAGCTCGGCCGTCTCTTAGGTCCGAAGGGCCTGATGCCGAACCCCAAGACAGGCACAGTCACAATGAATGTTGCCCAGGCAGTTGATGAAATCAAGAAGGGTAAAGCTGAATACCGTACAGACAGAGACGGAAACGTCAACGTCATGATCGGTAAGTGCTCATTCACAGATGAGGCACTGGCTGAAAACTTCAAGGCAATCTATGACCAGATTGTCAAGATCAAGCCGTCAGCAGTCAAAGGTACTTACATCAAGAACCTCACATTGTCCACAACAATGGGTCCTGGTATCCACGTTACAGTTGAATAAGCTGAAGACCGAAGAAGGTATGTCTCTGATGGGACATACCTTTTTTTGAAAATGACGGCTGATATTCACTAAAGACCGGAAAAGATCGGTAAATGAACTTAATACATGTGAAGCACTGATTCGTTGTTGCTTGCAGAAACAGAATAATTGTTATACGATCTTTGAAAATGGAATTAATGTGCTTACCAGCAACATTCCCATCGAATGATTGATCAATTCTATTAGAATTACATATGAATCGAAGCATTCATGCTCGAAAGAGGCTTTATATGAAAGAATTATCTCTGCATCTGCTTGCGCAGAAGGTTGAAACATGCAGACATCAGATGAAACTGACCCAGACCAGACTGGCGGAAATGACCGGAATCAACCGGACATTGTTATCCAGACTGGAATCAGAAGGATATACGCCTTCCGTCAATCAATTGATGGCCTTATCGGAAATATTGCATTTTGAGATCGATGAGGTTATGGCTGAACAGGAAGATCATGAGCGAAATGAACGCATTTACCGGATCGCGGTTGCCGGGACCGGTTATGTCGGATTGTCACTTGCGGTATTGCTTGCAGCCCATAACGAGGTGACGGCAGTGGATATCGTCGCTGAGAAAGTCGAAAAGATTAATCAATATATCTCACCGATCCAGGATGAATATATTGAACGATATCTTCTCGAAGCCAGAAAAGGAGAACGTCAGCTCAATCTGAGGGCGGTAAATGATGGAACCGATGCATATGCAAATGCGGATTATGTCATTGTCGCAACGCCGACCGATTATGATCCGAAACAGAATTTCTTTGACTGTTCCGCGGTCACTTCCGTGATTGAACAGGTTCTGGATGCGGCAAAAGACCGTGATCATAAACCGATGATCATTATCAAATCAACCGTTCCGGTCGGTTTTACCGAAAGTGTGCGGGAAAAATATAAAACAGACCGTATTCTCTTCTCTCCGGAATTTCTCCGTGAATCCAAAGCATTGTATGACAATCTGTATCCCAGTCGGATCATTGTCGGCTGTGATGAGCATACTGCTCATGAGGCGGAAGTATTTGCGCAGCTTCTGAAAGAAGGGGCTTTGAAAAATCCGGTGGAGAAACTGCTGATGGGTATTACCGAGGCAGAAGCAGTCAAATTGTTTGTCAATACCTATCTGGCTTTGCGGATCTCTTATTTCAATGAACTGGATACCTATGCGGAAGTCAAAGGACTGGATCCGAAATCCATCATCAAAGGGGTATGCACAGATCCGAGAGTAGGGGATTATTACAATAATCCGTCGTTCGGATATGGCGGCTATTGTCTGCCGAAGGATTCCAAACAGCTTCTGGCAAATTACCGCGATGTTCCGGAAAATCTGATGCATGCGATTGTGGAAAGCAATCGCACAAGGAAGGATTATATCGCTGACCGTATTCTTGAAATTGCCGGAACATACGGAAACAGTGAATCATATGATGCATTGGATAATGAACAGCAGGAAATGACAATCGGTGTTTACAGACTGACCATGAAAGCCAATTCTGATAATTTCAGAAATTCATCGGTTCAGGGAGTCATGAAACGGATCAAGGCAAAAGGGGCATCGGTGATCATCTATGAACCGGCTTTGGAAAACAACTCCACATTTTATGGCAGCCGGGTGGTGAATGATCTGAAAAAATTCAAAAAGATGTCCGGCTGCATCATTGCCAACCGCTATGACCGTGAACTGGATGATGTTGCGGACAAGGTATATACACGTGATCTGTTCCGAAGAGACTGATTAAGGAAACAAACGATCGGGCAATCCGGACAGCCCGGCTTTCATCCTCATTCGATGGGACTGAGAGTAACTGAACAGTCAATCACCCCGCCTAAGTTCTAGCGAACTATAGGCGAGGCTTGTAAGCAGGAAAGAATTACATTCATTTCTGCTGTCAGGCCTGATTGATAAGCCT
>CACWLH010000138.1 GCA_902761625.1 uncultured Erysipelotrichaceae bacterium | reverse complement strand
CCTCTTGGCGGAAACAGAAAAGGTACAGTCAGAAAATATATTAATTTAATGATTGTTTTCAGTATCAGCGGCCTCTGGCATGGTGCGTCTATGGCGTTTGTACTGTGGGGAGTTCTTCATGGCTTATTTCAAATTGCAGGATCGTGTTTCAGTTTTCTCTGTCAGAAGTATGGAGTTAAATGGCACAGGACAGGTACTGACGATATTCTCAGAATGCTTCTGACATTTGCTCTGGTATGCTTTGCGTGGATATTCTTCAGAGCAGGGCGGCTGAGTACAGCGAAACTGATCTTTTCACAGCTTTTCGGCGCAGATAACGCCTTTGTTCTGATAAACGGTTCACTGTTCGGACTTGGCGTGGATCAGCATTTTTTCCGGGTTCTCGTCGTTTCCATTCTGTTAATGGGAATCGTGGATTATATGAAATATAAAGATAAAAATGTTGTCGATCTTTTCTTTGCCCAGCATTTGTGGTTCAGAGTCCTTGCTGCGGCAGCACTTACGCTGTTTGTGATTGCATACGGCTGCTATGGCAGCACATTTGATGTACAGCAGTTTATATATTTTCAATTCTGAGACAGGGGTACAGGTATGAAGAAAAAAATAAAAGAAATCCTATCTGCCCTGACCTTTGCGGCAGTGATGACAGCCGGATGCCAGGCACTGAATTATGCGCTGGTTTCATATGATCCTTTCAGCAGAATCCTGATGCATTCATACTATGAACAGGAAAACATTGATACGGTTTTTGTGGGCTCATCTCATGTTTACTGTGATATCAATCCGACAGTTTTTGATCAGGTCAGCGGCAGGAGGAGCTTTAATATGGCATCACCTGGCCAGAGATGGGATAACAGCTATGACTGGCTCAGAGATGCAGTGTCCAGGTATGATATCAGACATGTATATCTTGAATGTTATTACTGGAATATGACAGAATCTGATACATGGTTTAGAACTGAAAAGGTGTTTAAGGCAGCTGATTTTATCGATGATCCCATAAATAACAGCAGACCATGGCTTCTCACTGATGAAATGAAACCTTCACTGGCAAAGTACAGAATGCTTGCGGGGTCTGCGGGTAAATCATATTTTATGGAGACATGGCTGCCGTTTGTGAGATACAGAGGCAATATATTCAATTACGGACTGATCCAGCAGAACATGATTGAGAAAAACAGTGATGAGTATCTGCAGTATACACATCATGAAGAACATGTAGACGCTGATGGGAATCCATGGATCATTGAATACAGAGACAGAGGATATTACTATTCCGAAGGAGGCAGATTTCTTGATTCGGAAAAACTTTTCTGTAAAGACCGTGATCTGCAGAAGTACGGTATCGGGGAAAAGAGTGAATCATATCTTCGTAAAACGATTGCATTCTGCCAGAAAAACAATATTGAAGTCAGTCTCTTTATTTCTCCGGTCAATGATTTACAGCTGATCAGCACCGGAGACTATGATGGCTTTTTAGAGGAATTACGCGCAGTTGCGAATGACTGTCAGGTGCCGCTGTATGATTTCAATCTGTTGAAGAAAGAAGTGCTGAATATCAGAAAAAGTGAATACTTTATGGATGTGGACCATCTTAACGGCATCGGCTCGGAGCTGTTTACACCGGTTTTATGGAATGTTCTGAATGCATCAGAAAATGAGAATAAGAATAAATTCTATCATTCTTATTCGGAAAAACTGGCAGCTGATGATCCCGAACTTTTTGGTCTCTATTATACCGGAGAGAATCCCGGAGAGGCGGTAATGGCTGACGGGAGACCTGTTTATACAGTACACAGGTATACAGTTGCTTCAAATAGAACAGATATGGAATACCGGCTGACAAAAATTACTGATGAAGGCAGTGAAGAACTGATTCGTGATTACAGCACGGATACAGAATTTGCTCTGCCGGCAGATGAACACGGCACCATCAGAATATCTGCCAGAAACAAAGAAGCAGAACTGCAGCTGGATGTGACATACTGAAATTGAATGACATAAGGGCTAAAAAAACCTCCGGTTCATAATAATCCGGAAGTTAATTTTCAGCCCTTTTACTTATATGGTTTTGCCGGATATTCCGGGAAGGTAAAGACACCATCCAGCCAGCCGGTCAGGAATGACTTTGCCAGGGAATTCCTCCGGATGTACTTTCTTGCGTCTTCCTTTGTGAACCAGCGGTACTGGTCCACTTCCTCGTTGATATGCGCCTCCGTGCTTCTGACCACGGCCACAAAGTTTAACATCAGTGTGTTGCTGGGAGGGAAATAATGCGAGCGGTTGAAGCGGACCTTTACGGTTTCAAGACCAAGCTCCTCTCTGATTTCGCGGACTGCGGCATCTTCCGCATCCTCACCCTTGTTTACATAGCCGGCTGTCAGGATAAACTCCTCG
>CACWLH010000137.1 GCA_902761625.1 uncultured Erysipelotrichaceae bacterium | reverse complement strand
CATGAATTTCTGGAATAAACTCCAATATGAATCTGTCTGCTTCGATTCTGTACATTTTCTACTCCACAAATACCTTAGAAAATTAAAGAGTCATGTGTCAAAAGAAAAGTCAGCTAATGTGCTGAAGCTGGCTGACCATGGCTCTTTAATTGGATTGAACTAACACGCGGTCTGCTCTGTTATGGGAAAAAGTAAAAACAGTTTGTTTTACAATGTAGGCAGTTCCAATCATGCATTACCGGTAAAATTATAACATTTGATAAGCTTTAAGCGAATTGACTCACGACGAAAACACCGGCATTGCCGGCGGAATTAAAACCGGAGATGACCTTCATTCCCGAAGCGGGAATGAATATGGAGTTTTCAAAGGTGATCTGCATACCGGGCATAAGCGCGGGTCATGGCCGATCAGTTTGATAAGAATGTTTATTTTATCAATCACACAGTCGTCCTTTGGTGCAGTATTGGTGATACCGCAGAGCATTCTGATCCGTTCCTGTTTTCCGGCATTGGCAAGAAACCCATAATGTCTTATTTTTGTAAAGTTCTTCGGAAGCACGTGAAGAAGGAACCGTCTGACAAACTCAGAAGCTGTAATGGACATTTCTTTGATTTTACTGTCATCGCGGTAATCCTTGTATGAAAAAGTAACCATGCCATTATCAAAAGCCTTAATACGGGCATTGGAAATTGCAATCCGGTGCGTATACCTGCTCAGGTAATGGATGACGGTATTGGGATTGTCAAATGGCTGTTTTGTATAGACAAGCCAGTCCTTTCGGTAACAAGAATCGATCACTTCATTGAACGTGCTGATATCTTCAAGACAGTCATAATCAAACCTCTTTCTGAATTTATCCAGAAACTTTCCTCTGAACAGGGCAGAAAGGACATGAACAGGAAAAATAAACTCGTCCCTGGAAATCCATTTCTTATCTTCAGTATATCCGCCTCCGGAAAGAATCACATGAAGATGAGGATGGAAAGAGAGCGTGGATGACCATGTATGAAGAACGGCTGTAAAACCGATTTTGGCGCCAAGATATTTTCTGTCTGCGGCAAGTGTATTCAGCGTTTCAGAGGCAGCTTCAAACAGGATTGAATATCCGTTTCTCTGATCCAGAAGAATATAAGGGTTCAGATCATCGGGCAAAGTAAAAACCACATGATAGTACTTTATGTTCAATGTATAGTACTCCTGTTTGGCGGCCCATACTTCACGATTAAAAGCCTGACACATCGGACAATTGGGATCACGGCACGAATTGTAATGGATGCGTTTATATCCGCACTGCTCACAGGTTTCCGCATTCAGACCTTGTGAAGATGTTCTGCAGACACATATATTCTGTACAGCCTTGATCTGTTTGAATGACAGACGATTGTAATCTATCTGATCATGATCTCTTGCATAGCAGAAAATATCCTGAATATCCGGCCGATGTTCAGACACGGATATGGCAGTCAGAGGGTGAGGCGGATTTCTGAATATCAGAAGTACTGACACGGATATAGCGGTTTGTGGAGCTCAGACAGGAATGACCGAGAAGTTTCTTCAAGGTAAAAATGTCGCAGTCATCATTACGCATTGTTGTTCCGTATGTATGTCGCAGGCAATGAAAAGAAAGACTGTCTTCAGGACGGATATGCAAATCCGCAAGAAGCTGATGAAACAGATTCGAAGGATAATATTCCATGATGTGCCCGTTGATTTTGCCTGGAAACAGCCAGTCAGATGGACGGTACACTTTCCAGTATTCCCGAAGAGCCAGCAGGCACTGCTGAGACAGCTTGACATATCTGCTTTTTCCCCGTTTGGAATGGACAACATGAAGAAGCATTCTCTCCGAGTCAATATCTCTGATTCGCAGTCTGGCGACTTCAGAAGTTCTCAGGCCGCAGTCATATCCAAGATAGATCATAGCTCTGAGACGGACATCGGCAGAACTTAAAAGCAGAGCTATTTCAGAATCTGTGAAAATCTTGGGGTCATCCAATGTATACTTGACATTGGGGAGGCGGCGGATAGAAATCGGTCTGTTCAATATCACATCATAAAAACTGCGTAAAGAAGAACATAAAAGATTGATACTGGCAGGAGACCATTGTGACTCAGACCGCAGCGTGAACACAAAATCTATTGCGTGCTGATCAGTCAGTTCAGAATAATCGAAGTCAGCTGGAAGTGATTCAGAGAATATTCTGAAGTTGTAGAGGTAGTCAGTTACAGTCCCTTTGGCGTAATTGCGGAATGTAAGCCACTGATGAAATGAGTTTAAAGCTTCGTCTTTAGTCATAAAAACCGTTTCCTCCTTTGTATATGACAAATTCAGAATACGGTATTATTACGTGTTCTTATATATTTTTGTGAACCGGGCTCTCGCTCGCAAGAGCGTGTTAGTTCAAATTCAATTTATGCTATACTACACGGGATTGAATCCGGAAAATGCCGGATCCAAAGG
>CACWLH010000136.1 GCA_902761625.1 uncultured Erysipelotrichaceae bacterium | reverse complement strand
CTCTCAGCTGCGAAAACGGAATGACTTTGCAGATCAAGGGCAAATTGAGGAATATTTGAGGAAGTGTTGTATAATCGTCTTATGCGTGCGTCTAAATAGGTGAAAGGGGGTATGCGGTGCCATGGAAACGGTAAAGGGCCCTTGCCGTTCGGCTGAGGAAGAAATAACGTATCTGGTTGAAACACATCAGCTTGCACTGCTGCGTCTGTGTTTCGCCTATTTACATGATCAGGCACTGGCCGAGGATGCTGTTCAGGAGACTTTTCTGAAAGCATATCGAAAACTGGGCCAGTTTCAGGGAAACTCAAATGTAAAGACATGGCTTTCGGCAATTGCGATCAATTGCTGCAGGGATATGAGTCGTGGAAGCTGGTTCCGGCATATAGATCGTTCGGTTTCAATCGATACACTGCCGCTGCGTGCGGAGGAATCAGACCCAGAAGATGATTCAGTGTCCGTCGAAGTAATGAATCTGCCAATCCGTCTGAGGGAAGTCGTTTTACTTTATTATTTCGAGGATATGAATACAAATGAGATTGCGGAGACACTCCGAATATCCCAGCAAGCGGTTTCAAGCCGATTGATGCGGGCAAGGAAGAAACTCCGCAAGGCGCTGAGTAGTAATGAAAGGAGTGAGCGGAATGGATGATAAACGTAAAATGCAAAACATACTGAACCATTCTCTTTCCGGCTTGCAAGAAAATCCGTTCCTGGCTCAGCGCGTGATAGCGCAAGCGAAAGGAGAAAAACCTGTGAAAAGAAAATTATCTCTTGCCCTGGTATTATGTATTGTATTAGGGATTGCCATAATCGGTACAGCGTGTGCTCTTCTTGCTTCTTCTCAGGTGGCGGATTTCTTCCGCCAGTATTGGGGAAAGGATATGGGGGACTGGCTGCAGGAAGGAAAGATTGCTCAGGTAGGAGAATCGGTGACGGTCGGAGACGTTGTCTTCACGTTGGATGAAGTTGTTTATCGGGATCGTGGAATCTATGGAGTAGGTACTGCCAGAGCTGTGGATTCCAAAGATGTGCTGGTGCCGATGGATATGGCAGAAGATTGGGCCATCTGGTCACAGAAGCAAGAAGGGAAAGCCCTGATCTCTTTGGCTGAAATAACCAACGGAAAATTGATTATGGTCAACTGTGTTCCGGACAAGATCGGCGTTGATGAAGGAACCATGCTCACTGTGAATGCCGGTGTATATAATGTCCGGAATGATGACGGATCGATCACTTTCTCCTTTGAAGCCAGCGGATATGCGTTGGAGGACGGAACAACCTATCAAGTGATGCTTGATTATGAAACCGCCGAACTTGGAACTGACGGAAAGCAAGTGGAAGGAAGCCTGAAACTGCGGTCCGGCACTGTCTCCTTCATGCCTGTCATGATGGCCGAAAGGACAGATGAACCGGAGAACACAGCAACCGTTACGGCAAACATTCCGCAGGATGGCTATGAGGTCATGGTGCCTGATGAATATCGGGAAACCGGAACGATTCCGTATTATCAGGCTGTAGCGAATGATTTTACGGCAATTATTCGCCCGGAATGGCTTAACCGGAGCGGAATCCTGAAGGAAGAATCTGATACGGGTTCCGCATATTATGTCTTCAACGACCACGCGGTGCTGGATGTTGCTCCGGAGTATGTCGGCTACAGGGAATATACGGACGAACAATTTGACTACAACTGGCGTGCGCGTGAAGTCGATGATCCGAATCTGGAACCGGATTGGAGTGACAAACAGGCATTCTCCTATAGCATCGCCGCGGTTGCGTCTTTCGTAAACTGGGGAGATGATTTTGCAAAAGATACTGTATTCGAAAAAAAGCAGCTGACCTATCTGTCCTTTGAGGATGCGGATACAAGCGCAAAAAAGATGATGGATCTTCTGCACCTTTCCGGGTATGAACTGACCTGGGCTTTGGACATGGATCTGGATCGAATCAAAATGTTGGGGAAAGCATACAATGAACATTGGTATGAAAGCGGATCAGGGTTTACAAACTCGCCAAGATATGATTATGATCTCGCCACCGCTGAAGACGAAGGTTATTATCTGATCTATACTCAGACGAGTGCAGCAGGTCTTGATGAAACGCAGGGCAGTGCATCTTTCTTCATCACATCAAGGGGAATCGTCTATGCGGAAATCCGGTGCTATTACATGATGGGAGAAAAAGCAGAAGCTCCCGACACGCTAATCACATCCGAGAAGGCGGTTGAACGCTTGTATGAAGAGATAGCCAGATCCAGAAATGGAGAAAAGGTTGTTCGCATCAAGACTGTTGAATTGACTCATATGCCGGTCCGTGCGGAGAACAAGCAAGACGGCATGGTATTCGCCCCTGTTTGGAAGGTGATCTATCTGGATGAGTCCGGCGAGAAAAAAGGCTTTGACAGCTGGGCGATATTCAATGCGGTGAATGGGAAGCTGATTGATGCGACCTTCCGCTGATAATGATTCGTGTTTTACCAAGGTGGCAGTCGAAATGGCTGTCACCTTTTGATTGCCGCATGAAATAATGATAATATGAAAAAGTTCTCCGAATGATGAATAAAACCTGGTGTCCTACTCGTCATTCATGGTGAAGGGAGGTGATCGGCGATGGAACGTGCTGCGGTACCCAGCATGATCCGTGAACAGAGACTG
>CACWLH010000135.1 GCA_902761625.1 uncultured Erysipelotrichaceae bacterium | reverse complement strand
AAGGAATGCAATCAGGTTCATCCAGTCCTGCAGGTTGTCTCTGTTATAGCCGCCATGTGCTTTCATGAATCTCTTGGCAAGTGAATGAATCTCGTTGATGGGATCCAAGGGGTTATCCTTGTCGCTGAGTTTCTTCAGTTCATCAGAATCATATTCTTCGCTGGTAAGACCAAGTTGTTCTATCAGTACTCGATGGGATTTTTCACCGTCATGTACCAGATGCGATCCTTCCTTGATATGAGTGCCAAGCGCTCTCCATGTACTCTTGAGTGAAGGTTTGGAAGTATTCTCATAAATCAGAAGTATATGACCATTGTTATCAAATGCAGCTGCGACACATAGTTTATTCCTGGAAATCCCTCTGTATTCCTTACCATTCTCTTTTCTCGCTTTCTTCGATTCGATGACAGTAAAGAAGGTTTCATCAAAATAGATGTTATCCCTTGATGCTGTGGTAATGGAATGAAACTCAAACAGATGTATCAGGTATTCAATCCATTCAGAGATCGATATCTTTCTGTCTTCGAAGATCGTGCCGGTCAGAGCACAGAAAGATCAAACAGATGTATCAGGTATTCAATCCATTCAGAGATCGATATCTTTCTGTCTTCGAAGATCGTACCGGTCAAAGCGCAGAAAGAATGATGGCAGTCGATACAGTAATACCGTTTGATACCATTGCGATATTTGCCATAAGAGATGACATTCATTGAATCGCAAAGACGGCATTTGGTTAGCTTTATTGAATTGATCAGTTCAGTTTCTTCGGCAGAGGTATTTCTGTGTTTGGCATCATACCATTCGTGCACAGTTGAACTGATCAGCTGCTGAGAACATGAAATATCTTCCTCTTTATCCCAGGGAAGATACTTCAAAGATCTTCCCCAAGAGGAAGACTCTTTATCTGATTTACTCATTTGCTTTGGCGGTCGGATCTTTCAGGAATGAACTAACGGACCGCCAAGCCCTAGCGCTAATTCATTCCTGAAAGGCTCCTAGGTGTTCCCTTTCTAAGAACGAATTAATTATACGCTTATTTATTCGTTTCACCAACGCAGTGCAAATTTGGACTTAATAATCATTAAGCAGAGATGGCGGCTGCCACAAGAATGGAATTGTACTTGTCCTGTCCGCTGGAAGCACGGGAAATCATGGATATCGGTACGGAAGCACCGACGATCGTGCCTCCCATCTCCATGCCGGCAAAATATGACAGGGCTTTGAAGAGCACGTTTCCAGTTGTGATCTCTGGTACGAGCAGCACGTCCGCATCACCTGCGACAGGACTGTTATAATCTTTGATCTCAGCGCTTTCCTTTGAAATGGAAAGGTCAAAGGAGATCGGTCCTTCAATCACACAGCCGGTGATCTCACCGCTCTCATTCATCTTTTTCAGGGCATCGGCGTCCACTGTCTCGGGCATCTTCGGATTCACGCGTTCCACGGATGCCAGGGCAGCCACCTTGGGGCATTCATAGCCGAGCTTGTGACAGACGTTAACGGCATTGAGCACGAGGTCTTTTTTGACCGCAAGATCGGGATAGGGAACCATGCCGGCATCTGTCAAAAACAGCATCTTGTGATAGGCAGGCACTTTCATTAACAGAACATGGGAGAGCTGTCTTCCGGTTCTCAGACCCCATTCCTTATTCAATACGGCACGCAGGAATACCTGGGTGTAGATTTTTCCTTTCAGAAGGGCATCCAGTTTTCCGTCATGGGCATCACGGATCACGGTTTCCGCCAGCTCTTCATCATTGCGGCAGTCAACGATCTCGGGAATCTCCATACCGGTGTTCAATGCGTTCCACTTCTCAATTGTTTCTTCTTTGATCCCGTAAAGGACGGGGATGACGATACCATCTTTCATGGCTTCGGCCGCTGCCTCAAGGGCATGCGTTTCATGTGAGCCGATCACGCCGAGTCTTGTCTTCTTTTCTCTTGCCAGAACCATCCGGCGGATCTCTTCGAAGTCTTTCAGCATATGTATTCTCCTTCCCCAAAAGTATACACTTTTCACCATAAGACTGTTTGATATTGCTTTTGTTTTTTTCATTCGTGTAAAATGACAGTTAGCAATATAGAAAGAGGAAACGAAATGACAGAAACAGTACTGGAAACCAGGCATCTGAAAAAGGTCTACAATTACAATACGCCGAACGCTTTTGAAGCACTGCATGACATCAACTTTGAAGTTCACAAAGGGGATTTTGTGGCAATCATGGGCCCTTCCGGATCAGGCAAGTCCACTTTCATCAACAATATTTCCACGATTGACCTTCCCACCAGCGGAAAGGTATTCATCAACGGCAAGGAAGTCCGCACGATGAGCTCCAATGAAATCGGACGTTTCCGCTATCAGAACCTCGGATTTATCTTCCAGGATTTCAACCTTCTTGATACGCATACAATGTATGAGAATATCGCCATGCCGCTGTCTCTTGCGCATGTGAATAAAACAGAAATCGAACAGAGAGTCGCTGTCCTTGCCAAGCAGATGGACATTGAGCACCTTCTGAAGAAATATCCGAATGAATGCTCAGGTGGCCAGAGACAGAGAGCTGCGATCTGCCGCGCGCTGATCAATCATCCCCGCATCATCGTGGCCGATGAACCTACCGGCAACCTGGACAGCGCCAACTCCGCGGAACTGATGAAAATCCTGCAGAGACTCAACAATGAAGAGGGTGTCACAATCGTCATGGTTACCCATGACCCGCTGATCACCTCCTATTCCTCACGTCTTGTTTATATTAAGGATGGAGAGATCCAGACCGTTCTTGAAAGGGAAGGACTCTCTCAGGATGATTATTTCCAGAAGATCGTTGAAATCAACTCCGCTGAATCCAGGGAGATTCTCCAGCAATGATCATCAAAGACGCGCTTCGTTCTCTGAAAGATGACTTTCTGCGATCCTTCTTCTATTTCCTGACGCTGCTTGTCACCTCGATGTTCATTTATCTGTTCTTCAATATCATGATGAGTGATCCGGTCGGTGTCAGTCTGCTGGAAGGAAGTACGGATCTTCTCGCAACGGCGGTTACCGTTGCGGTGGTAGTCATCTGTCTGATTGCGATCCTGTTCGCGAATGACTTCTTCGCCAAAAGAAAGGCGAAAGAGCTGGCTGTGCGTCTGATCTGCGGAGCGACGGCATTCCAGCTGGCTTCCTATCTTCTGATTCAGACAGTACTTCTGATGGCAGTCGCGCTGCCTCTGGGCATCCTGATTGCCAATCTGCTCATACCGGTATTGAATACGGTGCTCAGCGCCTA
>CACWLH010000134.1:3680-4223 GCA_902761625.1 uncultured Erysipelotrichaceae bacterium | reverse complement strand
ATGTACATATATTATCATATTTCCGCTGATACGGCAACTGTCCAAAACAAAAATCGAGCCTTTCGACTCGATTTATTGGGACTTACTCGTTACAGCCCCTTTTCCTGTGTGAACATGTACAATGAAATCAGAAATAACCGGAGGACATATCATGAAATTTGAAAAGATTCTTTCGCCCGGAATGAGAAGTCCTCATCCCTGCCGATAATGTCACCCTGGCTCTTTGCACACGGGCTGACAATGACTTCATCAAGGCATTCGAAGATGCCTTCTACCGTGTCATTCCGCTCGGCCAGACGGCAAAGAACCCCGGCAGAACTGCCACATCCATGTTTTACGGATATGTCAATGCCAGAGGATTTGAATTCTGATTTTTGTATTCCAGAAAGCTGCTTCAGCAGCTTTTTTCTCTGTTATCATAAAAGAAATGGCAGAAAAAACTGATATGAACGTGTTTATATATGCTTTTTCAGCCATGTTACGCTTAGTAACGGCACTGTTCCTGTACGTCCCTTACACAGATTAGCTGACGGCACTATGCTG
>CACWLH010000134.1:0-3653 GCA_902761625.1 uncultured Erysipelotrichaceae bacterium | reverse complement strand
AAGAAAAGGAGAACAAAAATATGACATTCGGAGAAAAAATGAGAAACGCAAGAAAAGAAGCAGGACTTTCACAGGAACAGCTGGCAGAGAAGCTCAGCGTCTCAAGATCGGCAGTTGCCAAATGGGAGAATGACATCGGACTCCCCGATGTCAGCAACCTCAAGGCAATGGCACAGCTGCTGAACATCAGTATTGATGAATTGTTAAATGAAGATGACAGGCTGTCATTCAATGAGATCAGAGAACCCATTAACCTCAATGAGTATGAAAAGACAGGAAAGTGCCGTGATCGGAAAGATGCCGCATGCCTGGCAAGATACCATGACGCGGATGCGATCTATCCTCTGATCCGCAAGAAGAAGCTGAACGCGAAGGAACATCTGCTGGACTTTGTTACAGCATTCGGTGTCAGCCAGATCGCTGATTACGCCAATGACATGGACGGGTACTATCTTGTGGAAAGAGAGAACAGACAGCTGCTTGTCAGGGTATCAGATGAATTCTTGACTTCATCTGAGCTGAAGACAACCGTTGATCCAAAGAAATTCACGATTGGAAACAACGTCTTCTCAAAAGCAACATACAGACTGATCTGAGAACGCAATACGGTCTGCTTCATATGAAACAGACCGTATCTTTTTTACTTCTCTTCCCGTGCTTTTCTCTCACACGCTGTCAGCGGCGTATCGGGATTGTTCCGATGAAATTTCCTGCAGGCATCGCAGTTTCTGTACCGCGGGCATCCCGCTTTCTCTCCACGCGGACACGGACACAAAGCGGGGTTAAAAAGATAATCCGGCTTCTCGCTCATGTTTTCACTCTCCATCCAGGTACATGGTAACAGGTTTGTCAGAGAATATGACTGACCACCTGACACACTGTACACCACAGTGTACAGTACAGAGGCTGTAGTTGATCTATGATTGCATTGCCGAAAGAGAGGACAATGCAATGAAAGCTTTAAAACCGAAGAAACCGTCACTGATTGAATTCACCCGTAAATACAGCAACGATGAAGAAGCCTGCTATGACTTCTTCTGGAATGTCAGACATCCGGACGGATTTGTGTGTGAGCAATGCGGATGCACACATTACCGTAAGATTACCAGACATCGTGTGTCTGAATGCACTGAATGCGGACATCAGGAATATCTGTTTGCCGGTACAATCTTCCAGGATAACAAACTGCCTCTGTATAAACTGCTTCTTGGTTTATTCCTGTTCTTTACAGCTAACAAGGGGATCAGTGCAGCAGAGATGCGTTCGCATCTTGATGTCAATTACAAGACTGCATCTCTGTTATGCAGAAAATGCAGGATTCTTATGGCAGAAGACAACGCATCACATATCCTCGATGCCATGTTCTATGAATCCGATGTCATTTATATTGGAGCTAAATCCAAAGAACCGGGACACCGGGGAATGGGAACAACGAAGCAGCCGTTTCTGACGCTTCTCTCAACCGGTGAAGAGAACAAACATCCGCTAAAGATACGGCTTGTACCGGTCTCAGTTGATTCAGGAGAGAACATAAACCGGTATGTATCATCTTTCGCCAGGCTGTCCGAAGACAGGCTGCTTAACACAGACGGCAAAACAACCTATAACATTCTCAAAGACAGAATTACAGTCAACAACAGTAAGATTGACTACAATGAGGATGACCACAGACTCTTTTGGCTGAATACCATCGTCGGCAATATCCAGAATCAGATTACAGGTATTTACCATGGAGTATCCAGAAGAGACCTGCCATTATTCCTGGCAGAGCAGGAATTCAGATTCAATAACCGCTATGAAGGGAAAAGCCTGATCAATAAGATACGTAACTGTCTGAGTGAATCATTTCCCTGTTCGAGGCGCTTGGTCATATCGGTATTGAACAAAGCATTACCTCAGTTTACCCCTGCCTGTGTCTGATGGTCAGTCATAATAATTAATAGAAATGCAGAAAGGAACAACATGTATGATTCATCCCGCATCAGTCTGCTCGCGCATGTATGCTCTTCAGCATATTCCTCTGGAAATCGTCAGTGATGACGGTCATTTTATTCAATGCTGGCCGGAAAGTTTCATGAATATCATGAAACCGGAAATCTTTCAGCTGGTTGTCCGAGATTTCCGCATGCAGAACCACGATGCGCTTCATCCTCTGGTACATTATCTGAATAACGGATTTCTCGCGGGTGTGATCGAGATCAGTCCAAAACAGTATATTATAGCCGGTCTGGCCAGTCCGTACCGACATAGCCGCAGGGAACTGTCAGAAATGGCTGCAGAAACGGTTCTCCCGGAATATCTGCAGCTATTCACTGAAACAACCATAAAGGCGCCGATCACCAGCCCGCTGCAGATGAAAGCATATGTCGGGCTGATCGCCGAAATGATCAGCGGGCAGACCATTCCGGAAGAGAATATCGTCATAAGCAATATCGAAGGCTCAGTTTTATACAGTAAAGATCAATTGAACAAAGCACAGTTCAGACAGCGTGAGGCGACAGATGAACACGCACCGCCGGACTATGAAAACGCAGTCTGCCAGGCAGTTTCGCTCGGCCGTCCCGATCTTCTGTCACGGGCGATTTTCGCTCCGCCCGGTGGCAGTATCGGTGCGATGTCTTCCGACTCACTCAGACAGCTCCGTTATGCATTCATCAGTTTTGCGACACTGATCAGCAGGGCTGCCATTCAGGGCGGATTATCGGCTGAAACAGCATTTCTGCTGAGCGATCTTTACTGCCAGCGCATGGACGGTATGAATGTTCATTCTGAAATCGAACAGCTTCTGGTCAGCATGGCAATGGATTTCTGCGACCAGGTCCGCAAAAACCGGAAACCTCTCAATACCTCACCAGTCATCCGCAAAGCCATTCGCTACATCACGGTCCATCTTCATGATTCCTTCGGGATGGAAGATCTTTCCGCGTATTGCGGACTTTGCCGGCGCAGTCTCTCCCTTCGTTTTAAGACAGAAGTCGGTATGAGCGTACTGGATTATATTCAGAAAGAAAAACATGATGAAGCTTGTTTTCTTCTGGAACATACGGATCTTACCCTGACTCAGATTTCCAATTATCTCAACTATTCATCGCAAAGCTACTTCATCCAGCATTTTAAAAAATCAGCAGGTGTCACGCCGGAACGGTACCGCCGGCAGCACCCGAAACGTGATGACAGCCATTGATCCCATGGCTGTTTCCGTGCGGTTCTGCAGGATCATCAGCCCTTCTTCGGGCAGACTTTTCTTGCGCTTTCCATGTTTCGGTTCATGAAATTCCGTTTTCTTCATATCATACCACAGAAGGGAGAATGAAGCGACTTCGTTACAGGCTCTTTCGGCGGTATCAAACTTGGTCTTAAAGAACTCATTTCCCATTTAATTGCATTTGACTGTGTGAATCTTAGAAATTCCTCCCGATCACCCCGCGGATTCAAACCCGGAGGTCGCAGGTGAACAATTTCAGATATAGTAAAAACCCTGTATCCATTGAGAATAGCAGATGACGCACTAAAGAGTGAAGATAACGAAATCCGTTATCTTCACTCGACATGCGTGGTACTTCAGGAAATGATTAAAGAAACTGGTTATGTCCTAATTTGCATTCATTAAGACATCAGCACAGAATAATTCATTTTGTTCATAGAATTCCGCA
>CACWLH010000133.1:2912-3351 GCA_902761625.1 uncultured Erysipelotrichaceae bacterium | reverse complement strand
AGAACATTGACAGTTCTAATCGTCTTTACTGGGGCCCTTTTTCATTTCAAGACAGATCATGCACTGAGGAATGGTTTTGAACATTTAGACAGTATCGTATTGCGATAGTCGATTGTTCTTGCGTCAATCCTACATGATGAAACGAATTATCTGTCTGATTATTCCTGCAAGGAGATGTAAATGAGTAAAAATAGGAAATCAAGAGCCAAACACTTCACGAAAGAACAAATTCAAAAGTTTCAAATGGATTCCAATATACGTTATGTGGATGATCATACACTTCGGTTTACCTACGAATTTCGCATTAAACTCTATGAAGCTTGGGAACAGGAGAAAAGACAAGGCGTAAAGAGAATCCTTACTGAGAACGGATACTCACTGAAAGAACTAGGGGTCCAGCTTGTCAGCTCATTATGCAAAGACTATAAAACTATTGGCC
>CACWLH010000133.1:0-2820 GCA_902761625.1 uncultured Erysipelotrichaceae bacterium | reverse complement strand
AATCAAGTCCTCCTGTACGTGCGAAGTCGTATTACCGTACTGATCCCGATGACTATGAATACCTGCTAAACACAGGGATGTTTGTAAAACCGAAAAACGGAAGAGGAATATCTTTCAGCGATGACTTTCGCAATAAGCTGTTTAATGCATATCCGGAACAATCTGTTGAAGAAGGAATTCGAAAGGCTGGTATTGATCCAGAGAAAGTCGGATATCCTCGCATCTATGAATTACAAAAACTGTTTGACAACGGTAAATCAACGCCTGAGAAAATACTATATTCAAATGAAATAATCAAAAAATATCAAAGACATCCATACATAAAGTCTATTACCTTCAAACAATTCATATTCAGTGCGGCGTTCTACAATGAAGCTTCTTTTCTCATCGAAATCATGAAAATAGATGAAATCCTTGAAATGTATGAAATTATACCGACTGATCTTTCATTATCAGTGCGCATAGACCTAAGGCACAGGATATCTCACTGGAAAAGAACAGACGAACAGTGTAAAGACGTCACTGTGCAGCTATTGCGAATACAGCAGCGGCGATACCGAAAGCTTACAGAACTGGTTGAAGAACGATTCCGAAAGATCAGGGAAGAGGAATTGCCGGCTATGGACTATATCCAGAAAAAGAAACTGTGTTACTGGATACAGGGATACCCGATCGATCCGATGAAGATCGTGAATACCAGTTATCTGCTTAAGAAGATCGGTATCTCCAGGTCATCGTATTATTCGATCCTTCGCAATAACAGTTATGGCATATCCCAAAAGATGCGGGATGAACAGGATGACAAAGATATTGAGATCATTAAGCAGGTAATGGAATACAGAGGATTCCGTAAAGGTATCCGGCAGATCTATATGATGATGGATGACGTGACCGGATATCATTTCGCAATGAACAAGATCAAACGTCTCATGAAGAAGTACGGCGTTCATTCCGGCATCCGTGAAAAGAAACAGTCCCGCATTGAAGCGCGGCAGAATCTGGAAGAACATAAGAAGCCCAATCTTCTGAAGCGCAGATTCCGGATCGCCCGGCCAAACACGCATACCCTTACTGATGTGACATACATCCCACACGGAGACCATAAGCTGGCGTATGGATCTGCGATCCGAGACGCAGTGACAGGCAGGATGTATGATCTGACGATCAGCGAATATAATGATCTGAATCTCGTCCTTTCTTCACTGAAATCATTGGATAATGTCAGCTTCAAGCCGAAAGCGATCTTTCATAGTGATCAGGGTGCTCTGTATCTTACTGATACATACCAGAACTCCATTCAGAATCTTGGGCTAAGACAGTCTATGTCAAAGCGCGGTAACTGCCTGGACAATGCGTCGCAGGAATCATTCTTCGCCTTATTCAAGACAGAGACTGCCTATCGGGACTGTAAAGACATCATTGAACTTGAAGTGCTCTGTTCCAACTATCTGGATTACTTCAACAATGAACGCAGACAATGGGATCGGCACCGGATGACACCGATGGAATACGAAACATACATGAACGGGCTTAATGAGGATGAATTCGATCGCTATCTTGAAACCGAGAAGAAGAAATATCGTCAGATGAAGAAACGTGCAGCCGAACATGTCGTACAGCGGGCACAGACACTTGGGGTCTGATATCATGAACGAAGATCGGAGATATGCATGTTCGAGAACAGGAAAAGACAAAAGGAATTAGAACTCAAGGCAGATATCGCTGATATCAAACTGGACCATCTTCCTGCAGAGATCCGCGAGGCCTTTGCGAATGATTACGTTGAAACGATCCGCAAAGGCAAGCTGATCTACAGCCGTGATTTTTACAAGGCGATGTTAAAACACATCCAGAGCGGTATGACTTACGTTGAGGCATACAAAGCCTGTGGCTTTAATGTCGATGCGTTAGGCACAGACCGTGCCAACGCTGCTGGTAAACGAGCAGTCGCCATGGACAGGGACGGAAGCCTGTACAAGGTACTTCCGACGGATATGGATGCGACGATACCGTTGGACAAGATGGATACCACAATGGATGACGCACATAAGCTTGCGTACTTTCAGGCGAGGTGTATGTATCTGGAAGCTGAGCTCGAATACGAGAAGGAAAAAAAACGATTAGCTTACCAGGAGGCTCTATCCAGATCGAAGAAGATGAAAAAACAAAAGTAAAGCGAAAACTTTGTATCGCAGAGATCCTTGCCGGTAAAGTCGGTGAATACTTCTCTGAATCTGCACTTCTCCGCATGTGCAAAGTAAGCCGTTCCAGTTTTCAGCAGCGAAAGAAATCCCGCCTGCAGGAAGAAAAACGGCTGGCAGAGAAGAAGAAAGCGAATGATGAACTGAAGGAACTTCTGCGGAAGATATCAAAGAAACTCGGCTACGTGCCGGGAGAGCGCGGTTTCAAAGTATTTCTTTGGAGAGACTTTGGAATCAATGTTGGCCGCAAACTTATCAGACGGCTCATGAACGAAATGCATATCTTCGCCAGTACTCCAAAGAAGGATGCGTACAAGGGAATGGCAAAACATGATCACCCCTGTACTGCGCCGGATAATCTCGTAAACCAGAATTTCCGCATCGCTCCAAGAAAGATCATCTGTACTGATATTACATACCTGTATTTCGGTATTCTTCGCACAACGATATACCTGTGTGTATTTCGTGATGCCTACACCAAGGAGATCCTTGGCTGGGCATTAAAGAATCTCATGACCACGGCATTGATCAAAGAAGCTTATGACAAAATGATGGATAAGCATGGTAAGGAACTTCATAATCCGAGCGTTGTCATTCATAGCGACCAAGGAAGCCAGTA
>CACWLH010000132.1 GCA_902761625.1 uncultured Erysipelotrichaceae bacterium | reverse complement strand
AGTACCAGGAACAAAAAAGAGATCAGAAGGAGCGGCATAAAAGCAAAGCCATTATGATAATAAACGCTATTTGCCAGATACATGAACAGGAATACACATCCAGTATATACAGTCAGAAAGAAGTATTTCGCAGTTCCCTTCAAATCAATGAATCTGCATGAAATGATACCCATCAAAAAAGCTTCTATTATTTCAAACAGATTCTCCATTCCGTTAATTCCATCCCTTCCACATTATTGTACTTGATATAGCAGTCACAAAACAGCTATTCAGACACAAAACCTGACCATTCGAACAATCTTTGTTGACTCTACATACAAATTGTCTACCATAGTAAATGCTTCGCTGCAGAGAAGTGATCCAGAACAAACCGTTATTTCAGTTCGGGTCAATATACCCCGAAAGAACTCATTAACCTTTTCAACGCAATATCATTTCACGCATAACCAGGATTGTGCAGCCATGCAGAGATGATTTTTCAGATAATCTGCTCTGGCAGGAACGCATCTGAACATGAAGGAAATTCAGACTGAAGAAGCATACAAAGAAAAGAATATTGATTAATAACCGCAAACTATTTTCCGGCTGTACTTTTTTCAGCGGAATGTCATTCCGGGAAGCTCTGGATTCATTTGAATATACTGCATATGCAGGGATCACTGTCTTGTCAGTCCTTGTTCTTATGGCAGTATCCTCAAGGCTGCTTTAGAGAAGCTTCTTTCTCACTTCTGAATTCATTGATATCGATGACGTTTTTCACCCAATTAACAGATATTACACTCTATCTGTTCGTGAAGCATGCACAAAGATCAAATCTCAGCTTAAAGATCTGCCGATCAATGTTCAACTGCTGTGCGGACAGATACAACTCACGAATGGAGGATTAATATGTCTTTTCATACTAAAAAAGTAAAAAACAAAAATGTTCATTATCCAGTATTATCCGGCACACTCAAAATCAAGTCATTCTTTCTTTTCTTTCTCTCCCTTTCAATCGCTTTCTGCTCGCTTGCAATTCCAGTCCGAGCTGAAGAAAACGATTTAAAAGTTACAGAAAATAAGGAAACAATCGAGTCGGAATATGCAACCTACCAGCTGGATTACAGCGGTACGACATATTCGGTCATCGTCACTGATAAAGAAGATTATGAAGAAGATGTTATAGAATTCGATACGAAACGGAATGTTTTATATTTAAATGGTGAAATGATTCCTTTTGAAGTATCAGAAGAATCCAGTCTGGCTCCGGCCGGTATTTGCAGTGATATCAATACGATTGTTACCGGTGCTCCGCATACGTATTCTTTCAACATCAATATTCCGCAGACTGCTGTTAAAATTGCAGTAATTGTCGGTATGATTATTGCAGTAAAAACCTTTATTGCCGGCTTGACAAGCGGTGGAATAACAACATCCGCAGCTCGAAAAGGTTATGAATCATTAATCAAAGGAATAGCTGCTGCAGAACATGTTCTCTCTGCCGGCGGCGCAATCAGCGCATTTGTCGGTGTGGTCAAAGGGAAATTTGTTTTCACCCAGCAGGTCGATGGAAACAGATGCCGAAATATCAACAGGTCTTATTCTGTCACTTTCCTCGGAAAAACCAAGACTGGTTCATGGGCGAATGGAGACTGGTTTTACACCTCTCAGCCAATATGAAAATATCCTCTTATATTTGGCACGCTGTGCTGGCTGCACTTCTGATTGCAGCATTGATCTTCCGTCATGATCATCTGAATACCATACAGATCATTATCGGTGCACTGACAGCATCTGCCTGTCTTGCGGTGCTGTGTGCAGGAAAGCTGAACGAGAAGAAAAGAACAATTCTGATTGACTTTGCCATGCTTCTTTGCGTGCTGTTTGCATTTTCGATGAATATTTATTCAGAGACACGGGAAACCTATATTATTGTCATCCTGTGTCTGATGTCCGTTTTTAATCTTTGGAAGCTCTGGGCGGACTTCCGGCATCTGAAAAAAGAAAATTCTGATTAGAATCAGTAAAGGAGTCACAGACAATGGTGACTCCTTTTAGAGTAAAACCCGAATTCACCTTTCTTTCGGAACAGGAGAGGATTGTTTATATCAACTGACGGCTTGAGCCGCTTTCCTCTGCGTTCTCAGATCGTCAGAAGACATTTCAGCGATCATTCCATTGCCCGCAGCAATGCCAATGACACTCATGCGTATTCAGAGACAAAGCAGGAAGGACATGAAGAGTGCGGAAAATACTGCACAGAAAAATGGAGAGATACATTGTGAATCAGCTATCTTTCGCAATTCTGTAGCGGCTGGAACAAGAACAGATCATTGTCTGTTCATGATTGCAATTGCTTCGGCAATGCTGTCAACGATATGGTCCGCGTGTTCCTGTACTTCCATCTCTGATCTGAGAAATGTGAAGGCAAGATCCGCGGCATCCATCATCGGGATATCATTGAAGCTGTCACCGATACCGGCTGTCAGTTCAGAATGATATGCTTCTTTGACGAACGCCAGACCTGTACCTTTGGAGGAGCCTGCCGGGATGATATCCAGATAATCAATGTTCTGGAAAGCCGCAAGACGGTCTCCCATTTTCCGGTTGATCATCTCTGTCATGACAGCTGCCTTTTCCGGTGTTCCGGCACAGATGGATATGCCTGTAATATGTTCTTTCGGAACAATATCATATGAAACAACCTTCGGTTCAGGATGCTTGTCATCTGCCAGATAATAGATATCTCCATCAGACTGCACAGCGAATACACGGCATTCCCCAACCGTCCTGTACAGCTCTTCCACAAGAGAAGACGGCATCACTGTTTCCAGCAATGTTTTTCCGCTTTTCATATCCGTGATA
>CACWLH010000131.1 GCA_902761625.1 uncultured Erysipelotrichaceae bacterium | reverse complement strand
GGCCCTATGGAGTCATTCAATAATATTCCTTCCGGCTATCGGACACAGTCACACGGCATTGATGATTTTGAATTCACACGCAACCGCATCCTATGGTCATACAGAAAAGACGCACCTATTCTGGCTGTTCCCAAATCAGCTGCTGAAGTACATAACTATACCGGCAAAAAACGCGGTGCGTACAAAAAAAGGCAAACACTGACCAAACAACAGTAAACGCCAAATAACCTGTACCTGTATAAAAGAAGCCATATCGGCTAGACTTGGTCTTTTGAATTCCAAGTGCTGATATGGCTGTTTACTATCTGAATAATTCTTTCGGGAAATCCTCTGCCCACGGGAACAGTGATTCCGGAATCTCTGTTTCAAAATCGTGAATATATTTGGGAAGTGCCGTAAGCAGATAACAGAAGTATTCATAGGAGCGCAGACCATTGGCTCTCGATGTCTCTGCCAGACTGTACAGTACAGCGCTGGCCTGTGCACCCTTGATCGTGTCTATCATCACCCAGTTTTTTCTGCCGAGCGTAAAGGGACGGATTGCCTGCTCCGCAAGGTTGTTATCCATACTGAGTTCAGGATCTTCCAGGAAGACTCTTAAGTACTGTTCCTGATTCACAGAATATGTAAAAGCCTTGCCAGTCTGTGATGCCGGATCAACATATCTCTGGTTCTTTTTCACCCACGCAAAATACTCATCCACCATGGGCTTGATTTTCTTCTGCCGGCCATCCAGTCTTTCTTCTGCGGTCAGATCATCCAACTTCTTATTCTCATAGAATATCTTTGAAATCATTTTGACAGCTTTAGATGAAAGTGTTCCTTTTGACTTACTGCCGTCCGCCTTTACCAGTTCTGAGAACTTCCTTTTCGCATGTACCCAACATCCGCACACTTTAAAAGATACCGGATCTCTTCTTTCCAGTTCGTGATATACCTCATATCCATCCGTGGATAATGTGCCGCTGAATCCTTTCAGGAAATTCTCCGGATGTTCTGTTGATCTTGTTTTCTGATAATCATACAGAACAATCTGCGGTACTCCTTCTTTCTTCTGGGATCTGTATACCCACATATATGACTGAGCTCCGGTTTTTCTGCCGTCCTTTGAGACTTCAACCCTGGTCTCATCCGCGTGCAGGTATTTCTGCTCAACCAGCTTTTTGTGCATGGCTTCATAATAGTATTTCAGATACTTCTCTGAAGCTGCTATCATCCAGTTCGCCATTGTCGCTCTGGATATATTCACATTATTGTCCGCGTATGCCTGTTCCTGTCTGTATAAAGGAACCGCATTGATATATTTACTGAACATGATCGATGCTACCAGTGACGGTGTGGCGATACTGTTCTGCCATAACTCATCCGGCTTGTCTGCTCTGATGATTGTCTGGTTATCCTTTGCGGCATAAACACCTATCTTATATGTGACAGCCACGAAAGAAGCCGGGATGTGCTCCAGCTTGGTAATGATCTGTTCCGGCAGTCTTTTCCAGTTGCCTTCACCGAATCTGCGGTTAAGTTCTTCCTCTGATATTTCTACAGGAACTGTTTTATGTTCTGTGATCTTTTCGAGATCTTCCTTACGTTTGCCAACAGGCCTTTTCTTCCTGGGTGCTGCTTCTCCCAGTGTCGGTTCTTTTTCCTCAGGATCTGCCAGTGCTTCCGCTTCATTAAGACCGAATTCAAGCTCAAGCTGTAAAGGAGATACCATTTCTGACTTTCTGCCATAGGATCTCTGATTCATGATATTCACTTTTTCGCTTAGAAGATCTATTGTCCGTTTCATTTCATTGAAACCGGACTGCATACCCAAAATCATTCCGACGGGGTCTTCCTTGGGCATCTCAAGCAGTTCTTTTTCAGTCAGGTTTTCTTCATTCATGACATATGTATAACCTATATAAATAAGGGTTTCAAGTAGCCCGGGTATGTGGAAAAGTGCGCTGGAATCTGACTGTTGCCATGTGCTGTTTACTTTCTTTTTTCTGCACATTCATCCACATAAAAAGCGCTTTGCGCATTCGGACTGCTTACGATGATTTCAGACATATCCGGATACTCAAAAGCGCTCAAAATCAATTTATGAAGCTCATTATTTCAATGAAAGTTGTGGAAAACTTTTTTACCCTATATACCGTGCATCTGATTTGCGGATAGAAGGATCAATGGAGAAGCCTGTCATCAGCCACTGATACTGCTCCATTGTTATATTGCGCAGTTCCTCTTTTGACCTTGGCCAGCAGAATCTTCCGTTTGCCAGTCTCTTATACAGAAGAAGAAATCCATCACCTTCCCATAAAAGCGCCTTGATTCTGTCTGACTTTTTCCCACAGAACAAGAAGATCGTTCCTTCATCAAACGGATTCAGATTGAACTGATACTGTACAAGGGAGGCCAGGCCATCCACGCCATATCTCAGATCCGTATAGCCGCAGGCAATATAGATCTTCTTTATACCAAGGCCATCCTTAAACATGTGACACCGCCTTCATGATTCTCAGAAGAAATTCATCGCTGATTGAATCTGTTATCTCAATGCGGATATCACCTTTACATATTGTCGCTCCACCGCTGCGGGTATTATCAGAAACACTCTGCGTCGGCTCCTGCAATTCACAGAAAACAGTTTGATCAAGTACTGGAGCGGGTATAAGTTCTTCCGGCTGTTCTTGTGTACTGATTGCCAGTGCAAGTTCATCCCCAAACATTTTGTGGTAATACCAGTAGCTTTTTTCACTAACATGATGTTGTTCACACCATTCAGCTACTGTAATTCCTGATTCAGCTCTGTCTTTTTTAGTACGGTATAAGTGTAGTCGGTAAGATCATCATCCGGATGGTCAGCCAGCTGCACTTATTTTAAGATAAGGGAGACAGTAATCCGGCCTGGCG
>CACWLH010000130.1 GCA_902761625.1 uncultured Erysipelotrichaceae bacterium | reverse complement strand
CGAAAATAAAATCCGAACCTTTTCATTCTAAAACCCCAGTGTTTAAGCCAAATATGAGAAAAGGTTCGGATTTATCAAAGGTTCGGATAATTTGAAAAGAACATAAGAAAAGACTCTCTTGATGAGAGCCTTTAGCTTTTATAATGAATGCTGAATCAGCCTCTTCTGAAGAAGCCCGGGATGACATTGTCGTCATCATCAGCTGCGAAGGAAAGATCATCATCCGCATCTTCGATCACGCCGGCTACCGGTCTGGAGCTGACGGGGCTCTTTGTTTCAGCAGGTCCGTCTGTTTCGATCATGGTCGGCTTCGGAAGATCGAATCCTGTTGCGATAACAGAAACGATGATGGAATCGCCGATCTTGTCGTTGATCGCAACACCGAAGATGATATCGATGTCATTGCCGGCCGCATCACGGATGTAATCAACCGCTTCACTTGCGTCATATGCGGACATGCTTGCACCGCCGGTGACGTTGATAATAGCGCTCTTTGCACCCTTGATCTGAGCTTCGAGCAGCGGTGACTGGATTGCACGTTCAGCTGCTTCCTTCGCCTTGTCTTCGCCGTCAGCCATACCGATTCCGAACAGAGCGGATCCCTGGCCTTCCATAACGGACTTGATGTCTGCGAAGTCGAGGTTGATCATTGCCGGAACAGCAATCAGGTCAGTGATTGTCTGAACACCCTGACGCAGAATGTTGTCAGCTTCCTTGAATGCATCTTCGAAAGGAATGTGACCGATGACTTCGAGAACCTTATTGTTGGAAATAATGATCAGGGAGTCAACATATTCTTTCAGCTGCTCAAGACCCTGTTCAGCCTGAACCATTCTTCTCTTTCCTTCAAAAGAGAACGGCTTTGTAACGATACCGACTGTGAGGCAGCCGAGTTCCTTTGCGATCTTTGCGAACAGAGGCGATGCGCCTGTACCTGTTCCGCCGCCAAGACCTGCTGTCAGGAAGATCATGTCCGCGCCTTCCATGGACTTGCGGATTTCATCTTCGCTCTCTACTGCAGCCTTGCGTCCGTTATCAGGATTTCCGCCGGCACCGAGACCTTCACGTCCGAGCTGAATCTTGTTTGCCACAGGAGAAATATCAAGCGCCTGAAGATCTGTGTTTGCAACATAGAATTCGACACCCTGCACACCTTCCTGTACCATACGATTGACCGCGTTGCTTCCGGCGCCGCCGACACCGAATACCTTAATCTTTGCAACCTGGTTGTAAGTTAAATCTGCCATAAACTTCATCCTCTCCCACTTGATTTAGTTTCTTTTGCCTTCTGTGAACAAACCTCTGAGCTTGTTGGTCAGAGTATCTTCACGGCTCCCATCTGATGACTTCTTATCCCGATAGGATACTGCCTTAATAAACGCATCCATGTCCAGGCTGTCGTCAGATTGTCCTGTGATCGGCAGTTTGTCCTGATATGCGTAGAATAATCCGAGGCAGGCTGTCAGGCCGGCATTGCGGCCTCCCAGTGTTTCCGGTATATAACATCTGACCGGAACCCCAAGTACAGACTCAAGAAGAGAGTCTAATCCCTGTGTTTCTCCGCCTTCTCCAGTAATCATAACAGTTGTTTTGCCTGCTTGCAAGATTGGAACACACGTTTTCTGGATCGCATCCAGCCATGTCTGAATGCCCGGACGGATGCAGTCAACCAGCTGCTGCTCGTTGATTGTGCGGGTTTCGCCGTCAGCCGCCCAGATGTGGACCGGGTTCTGCGAACACTTCTGAACATTCAGTCTGGCACTGTATTTGATCAGCTCCACTGTCATGTCAGTACGGATGCCGTACTGGTCGGTCACCGCCGAAGCAATGGTGCCAAGACCTACCGGCATCAATGCTGCCGAGGTCAGTCTTCCTTTTCTCAGAAGACCGAGAGTGGTTGCTTCTCTTTCCATTTTCAGGATCACAACCTGATGGTCAATCGCCTGTTCAAACAGGGCTGATTCCTTGCCGACTCCATAGACATCCAGGAAGATATCCATCACTGAGAGTCCCGCATTCTCCACACATGACACCAGGTCATATGCGAGCTGTCTGTCCGCGCATAACAGGTCGATGTCGACTGTCAGCTGTGAACATCTTTCTCCCAGCGGAATTCTTCTGGTTGAGATTCCGTTGACTGTATATTTGACACAGACGGTCTGCACAAGAGCATATGCCCTGCCGATATCCATGGATTCCGCCTTTTTGATTGCATTCCTGACATCCTGAATTGTGACAACCCCGTCAATTCCTTCGACATCCACGGTCGATTTGAATGAATAGCGCTTTGCCCGGAATGAAGGAATTGCCAGTATTACTCGCTGCACTTCGGCGCTGATCATCTTTTTCGCATTCTCAGCTGCCGTGCGGACTGCCTTCGTAATTTCCTCAGGATCTGTCACCTTGTCATATGACATGCCGCTTACCGGAACACGTTCCACTTTGATGATATTGAAGCGGGTGTTGAAAAACTCGCCGATGATCAGACGGACTTCATGATCAGCAACTTCAACCGCCGCAAAAATCTGCTTGTCGTTAGCCATGACATCTCCTTTCGATTAACGTAAAATATGATAACACAATTCAAAACTTAAAAACAGAAGAATGGCACTTTGCCTGCATGAACACATGACTGATTTGGTGAAAATTCGGTTGCAATTGAATTATTTATATGTTAGAGTTTTTTAGCAATTGTGTGAAGGAGGTTATGGTATGTCCAGAGTTTGTGCCGTATCCGGTAAGAAAGCAATGTCAGGAAACAGACGTTCTCATTCACTTCGTGCGACCCGCCGTAAGTGGAACGTCAATCTGCAGAAGGTTCATATGCTCGTCGATGGCAAGCCCCAGACCGTTAAGATCTCTGCGCGTGCGCTGAAGACTCTCAAGGGTCAGGCAAAGAAAGCTGCCAAGACCGCTTCTGCCGAGTAATCTAAACTTGCTGTTAATAAGAAAGGGGCTGTTAAAAAACCTCCGATGAAAAATCGGAAGGAAAGACAGCTCTTTTTCTTCTAAAAAGAGTAAAAACGGCTCTGGGAATCGAACCCAGAG
>CACWLH010000129.1 GCA_902761625.1 uncultured Erysipelotrichaceae bacterium | reverse complement strand
CTTCGATGATGAGGAGGAGGAAGATGAAAAAGAAGCCAGCCCCGTACCCGGTTTTTTCCGTAAAGCAAGCCCGCTGTTTGAAGCAGATGATGAGGATGAAGACCTGAGTGCATACGCGTCCGGTGAATATGACGGGTCTGCCGGCAGATCCCATTCACATAGACTTGCCTGTGCATCACCTGCCGGAATGTCATTCTGCATGTCAAGTTTCAGCACGGCTGAGGAGGATGAGGAGGATAATGTCATCCCAGGTTTCTTCAGGCGTTTATCTTCAGAAGAGGAAGATACTGATACCGGTCTTATAGAACAGATCCGTACTGACTCTTATGAAACAATTGAGGAGAAGGAGAAAAGAGACACGGCGGTTTCCCCGACCGCAACATTCCGTCCCACTTTCAACACCGCAGCTGCCGGCATTCTGCTTTCCAACATCCGCAGAGGCTCACACATTAACAAATCCATGGTCAGAACCGAAGAGCTGCTCAATTATCTCAGCTATGATCTGAAAAAGCCCGAAGGCAATAAGTTTGAAATCACAAAAGAAATCAAAAAGGACGGGGATCAGACATATCTCTTCCTTGGTGTACAGTCACAGAAGGTGATTCCCGCAAGACAGAACATCTGTCTTCTGCTGGATGTATCCGGATCCATGTACTCCAATGCGGATCAGATCATCCTGGTATCGGCGACTTTGCTTGCGAAGATGAATCCCGGCGATGTTTTCAGCCTTGTCACGTACGCAGACAGAGATCATGTGATCATCGACGGGCTGAAACTGAATGATGATAAGAATTTCAATGAAATCGCACAGATGCTTGCGGGCATTGAAATTGACGGATGCACATACGGCTCCGCCGGCATTGAAAAAGCCTATGAAATCGTTGAAGCAAATCAGATCAGCGATGGTGTGAACAGAGTGATCATCATGACCGACGGCGATCTCAACTTCGGCATTCATGACAAGGACGGACTCAAAGGCCTGATTGAAAAGAAACGCGAAAGCGGCGCATATTTCTCTGCCATCGGTACCGGAATCTGGAATCTTCAGGATGACAAGCTTGAAGCACTGGCCAAAAACGGCAACGGCAACTACTTCGCAGATCATGGAAGCTGGCAGGTTATGAAAACAGAATGCTCAATCATGAGGATTTCAGAAATGACAAAGTGATTGCCGAACCGTTTGGCAGCGGTTCTTATTTCACCGCATTGTTTGAATTGACTATGAATGAGTCTCAGGAAACTGTCTCAGACTTGAAATACCAGAGAACACAACTGATTCCAAGCGATGAACTCGGCACGCTCACCATCCGCTATGAGGATGTTAATGACAGCGTTGTAAAAGAACTGGAATTTGCTGTGGAGGAAACCCTTCCCGCCACAAAGAATATCGAAAAAGCCATTACATGCATTCAGCTTGCGGACAGACTCAGATCAGCACGGGTTGATGAACTGACCAGAAAGAAAGTGCAGAGGCTGCTCGAATTTGAGACTATTTAATAAGAAAACATCCCTGCCGTTATGATCGAGTAGGAGGAATTAAGTAAAGGTTCCTCCTTTACTTAGCCCCGACCTCTCACACCACCTTACGTACCGTACGGTATACGGCGGTTCGAAATTCAATAACAATGTACTAGCTGATAGTGGTCTGCTAATGAGAGCAGACCTTTTAGGTCAAGGATTTTCTTTGGAACCGCTCTGGTCATTATTCGGCTTCTGGCTATCACCATACATCCTAGACGAGTATTGGCGTATCTATGTGCTCCTCATCTTGGAAGCACGAGTTTGACCAATGCTTTTTCCCTGTTTTTTGGTGTTTTCCACTGTTTCCGGATGCACATCTGGATTCTGACTCTCAGCCATCCGTCCATGTCCTTCATCAGCGTTTTCATGTCGCATATCCTGAAGTAATTTATCCAGACTCTGATGACCGGATTCAGTTTTGAAATGCGATCATCCATTGACATCGACCAACTTCTTTTACTGTAATACCCATTAAACAGTATGTGGTTTTTCATCATAATAAAAAACTCCTCCCTTCAATAGATTTACCACAAGCCACTGAAGATAGGAGGGACATATGTCATTTATAAAGTTATCACGTCACTGATTTATTTCAATTCAGACTTGAACGGATCCATTCAAAGTTTGCACAGCTCCATAGAAATCATCTGTTTGCCGCATGAACTCTTCAGCCATCCCACTCTCATATACGCAGTATTCTGAACCGATGAAACCTGATCATGCACATGCACTTATTTTCCGATACTGCATATATCACAGTATCAGACTGTGGATAGTTCCATATAATATATAGTATGAGTGTTTTAAACCATATCTGATCAGAACTGATGGAAAGGAAGTGTAACAATGCTCTATTATCAGCCAAGCTGCTCATTCAATGAGATGGATCCCGTATCCGCCAAATGCCTCAGAGATTATGCAAAAGAAAAAAACATGAAAATCAGGGCTTGCTGCCACTTTGATAAGAATATCCTGACAGATGATGATATCGGGATATATTTCTGTCAGGCATGCCGTGAAGTCATGGAAAAGCAGGGCTTTCGCACAAAGAGCTTCTGGGAAATCCTGGATGAGGATGAATCTTTCGTCCTGCCTGATTACAGCGGTATGAAATTTGTGATCCAGGACTGCTGGCGAGACAGAGAACATCCTGAGATCCACAAAGCCATCAGAAGTCTTCTTGCAAAGATGCATATTGAATATGTTGAACTGCTGAAGAACAAAGATCATTCCGACTACTGCGGTACCCTGCACTTTGAGACTGAACTATACAAAGATCAGGTATCCTCATTTGATCATATTTCCCATAATGGCGAAGAGCTGACAAAAAAGATGATGGAAGAAAAG
This sequence comes from uncultured Erysipelotrichaceae bacterium, assembly GCA_902761625.1. Classification (GTDB taxonomy): domain Bacteria; phylum Bacillota_I; class Bacilli_A; order Erysipelotrichales; family Erysipelotrichaceae; genus Bulleidia. Next base: position 1,380 of record CACWLH010000129.1, on the reverse strand, counting down.
GCGGCACAGCTGAACGGTCTTCCCGTCATCACATGCTGTGCAAGATGCTATAAAGGATTTATCACCGGAGGCGCACACCCAGTGCACCTGATGACACTGATCACCGGAAACTATCTTGGCAGAGAAAAGGAACTGGAAGAAAAAACAATCGAAATCATGAAAAAGCCTGATCCCAGGTACGCAATGCGCAGACAATGATTCGTATAAACAGTTGAATCACATCCGGATGTGAACGGAAACAATCAGACCGGCTTCCTGTCTTTGTCACAGGATCAGCCGGTCTTTTCTTATGTGAGAATCAAGCTGTTTGCTTTGTTTGCGAATATGAAAACCGGTCCGTTGCAGACCGGTATATGATCCAAAGATCAATTCTTTCTTAATATGAGAAATTCACATATTTGTATTCAATGATCTGCCAGATTCCGTCTGAGGAATAAACATCAACTTCAAAGATATGGTCATTGTTCTGATCACGCCATGTATACTCGGTCGTTCTGTCATCCGCGTCCGTTTCATACGGCTCACCGAGAATGGCTTTGAAGCTTTCAGCCGGATCTTCCTTCAGCTGGATTGTATTACGCTGATAGATCACGATTCCATTGGCAAACGATACAGGAATATCTCCTTCATTCTCAACACCGATGATCACACAGTCCTCAGCCTTTGCAGGCGCATCGGTATTGTTGTAAACATAGAATACATTTTCATCCCCGAACGGGCCGAAATATGTTGTTTCAACTTTGGCTGCTTTATACGGCTCAATCATTTCAACTTCTTTGGTATCATCATGGGTCACATCATCCAGCTCTTCCACCTCATTGATGACACCTTTGTAATAATCTTTGAGCAGTGTTTTTCCCATGATCACTTCACCGCCCGCATAGGCATCCGCCACATATGATGTGCTGTAATCTGTTATATAGCTGTCAAATCCGGCAAATGCGGACGGATCGGTGTATGAGGCACCGGGATTTGTCACAGGTGTCTCTGCTGTTTCCTTGGCAGGTTCTTCCGTCTTTGTTTCTTCCGCAGGAGTTTCTGCTGTCTCTGTGTTTTCTTCTTTTTTCTCTGTCTCTGGAACTTCCTGCTTTGAGGAACCGCATCCGGCGGTGAACATCAAAGCTGTGCTCAAAAAGGCAATCCATAATTTTTTCATATGATGATTTTTCCTTTCCCGCATCTGTTGCGGCGTATATATGTTACTGATCCGATTATAACATCGAACCGATCAGGAGACTCATACGATGAACTGCACAGAATGAAGAGAATCTTATGACTCATGGGCATCAGATTGGAGTCATTTATAGCCTGTGAAAAGACCGTTCTTTCTGATTATTCAGGCATAAAGCGCAATATCATTTATTCCGGCTTTTGTTTTGG
>CACWLH010000128.1 GCA_902761625.1 uncultured Erysipelotrichaceae bacterium | reverse complement strand
CGGATTGTACTGTCTGAATACCGGAATCGTCTCTGTTTCATCTGAATAGAACGCGATTCCCTCATCCAACCAGCCGAGCTTTGTCAGCGCGTCTTTTTCAGCCTCTTTGACTGTGTAGTGATGATCTCCCGAACGGGGATTGTATACTCTGTAGACAGGAACGGAACTGACAGCCGGTGCTGTCCATCCCACTCCCTCAAAGATCCAGCCGAGCTTGACCAGGCTGTCTTTCTCTTTCTGGTTGACTGTATAGAAATGTTCTCCCGTCGATACATTGTACAGACGGCAGACCTCTGCTGTTTGTGTTTCCGCTTTTACAGGTACAGGCATGAATGTGATCAGTCCGATGATCATGATCAGAAATACCAGCGGAATCCGCTTTCGATTCTTACTCATATATCCTCCTTCTTTTTCACATTGATCCGTATGACCGGTATCGGCCTTCATAAACCAATTTGAAATCCAGTAGTTTATACAACTTTTCCTGCATGAATGTAAAACATGTGAAAAGTATCACAGCCGACTTCCAGTCAGTTAAACGGTTACATTCATGAATGTCAGCGGTTACATCGTGGATTCTGCGTGATTTTCAAACTGAATTATGTGAAGTTGTGTGAAAAAAAAACCGTTTTCTCTTGAAGTAAGCGGATACATTCCCCGTTTTTCGACAAAAAAAGACAGATTCTGTGACCAGTAACCTGTCTGTATCAGATATTTCTGCTGTATTTCAGCGTTTCCCCATCCTTCTCTTTCAGGGTATAGCCGATGTGTTCCAGGAAGCCGGAAGCCGGATTATCGGCTGTGATTTCAAAGATGAATTCGCTGATTCCGTGCTTTGCGGCCTCTTCTTCCATCAGGCTCACACCGCTTCTGCCGTAGCCGCTGTTTCTTTTGGAGGCATCGATCAGAACCCGGCACACCGCGCTCTGCGTATCACTGATCCGCTCATATGAGACCTCGCCGACAATGTCGCAGCATCCGCGGCAGTAGATCATCCTGTAACATTCCTTCGCAGGATCCGCCTCTGTCACATATTTGTAAAAGGCGTTCCATTCCTCACGCGGGAACGGTTCTGTATGATGCATGAATGCCATCGTGCGGCTGCTTTCATGCATTTTTCTGCGGTATGAGAGTTCTTCAAACTCCGGAATGATCAGTATTGCCATAGGTATTCTCCAGGATATGCATATAATACCATTCTTTTTCGATTTGTCCTGTCTGTCCCGCAGAATTCTGCGCTGTTTTTGACATTATCAGAAAATAATCAAAATTGTCGAAATCTTCACACAGCCGTCACATACTGCATGTACAATGCCTCTGTCAGTCATACTGACGTTCATGAATTCTTCCCCCAATGGAATTATGAACCTGGAAAAGCGCTTCTGTCAGGAGCGTTTTTCTTTTTACCTGTATATACATATATTGTCATCGTTAAATGAAAATGTCAGTCTCTAGTTAAATGAAAATGTCAGTATAAAACAGATGTATATCCATGTAATCTCAGAATAAGGAGATCATATGGATACAGTAAATAAAGAACTGGCACTGAAACTATTGATTGAGAAACAACAGAATCAATTCATAACCTACGAACACATAACACGGGAGACAGGCTACTCTGAGCGACAATTGATCCGACTATCCAAAGAGTTAAAACAAAAGGATATAGAATCCATTCTCACTCACGGTAATACCGGCAGAAAGCCGATAACAACTGCCTCCGACCAAGAAGTTAGTTATCTGCGTAAGTTTAAGGAACCATATCCCGAAATCACAATAGCACAATTTCGGGATATCTTCATTGAGGATGTAATCAATAATCCTCAAAGGAAGTCAGAAGTACAACAGTATGGACTGAAACCGCGTAGTCCATCATGGTTCCGGCAGCTCTTCATTAATGAAGGCTGGCAGTCTCCATTGAGGAAACCATCAAGAACGGCCAATGGCAGAACCACTCATCCTGTCAGACCGCCCAGGCCTTCACGCGGTGAACTCACCCAAATCGACGGCACACCGTTTGACTGGTTTGGAGACGGTAGAGTATATACACTCCATCTGGCTGTGGATGATGCGACAACCGAAGTGCTGGCAGGCTGGTTCATGCCCACCGAATGCACACGCGGTTATGCAAGGATGCTGAAACTGATCATCGAAAAGGAAGGAAAACCGCTGGCACTTTATTCCGATAAGGATTCAGTATTCAGAAGTGTGAAGAACGGAGCTCCATCTCAGTTCGGAAGGATATGCTGTCTGCTGCATATTGAGCAGATCTTTGCAAATTCACCGGAGGGAAAAGGCAGAATCGAAAGATATAACGGGACAGCACAGAACCGATTGCCGAATGACATCATCCGTTTTGGAATACCGCATGACTACAATGTGTTGAATGAGTGGTTCAACAGTTTCTATATCAAATACCTCAACAGTAAATTCTCTTTCAGTCCTGCGGATCCTCACGATTCATATATCGAAGTGCCGGATGACTTCAATTACAGCAGAATATTCCGTGCCGAGTATCCAAGGGTCATCTTCAACACGATGTTCTCGATGAATAACAGGCTGTACAGTCCGTTTGATGAAAACGGAGAATTGCTGGTACTGAATGACAGGAAGCACATCACAGTATGTATCGATATTATCAGTGAAGAAATGTATATCGAATACTATGGAAAGCGCTATACATGTTATCAGGTTGGAGAAAGAAAGCGTGATAAGGTCCATGAGACAGAAGGACAGAAGCAGCTTCAGGAATTGCTGGATAAAAGAAGAACAGATTCATCCTACTGACAGCGCAGAGGCAACGATATAGAGAAACTGCATGTCGAACAAGAGGTGGCTGCCACTGAAAATAGCGCCGGACATTGTCGGCAATTTATTGCCGTACCGAATGACAGATCTTATGGGACAGGCAATAGCCGCGTTAAGTGAGTGCTGCGTGCCGGTACTCATAGCCGTCTAAGAGGAAAGCAACGTAAACTGCATTTAAAATACAACGAACGTTGGTGGCCGGCCTCGGCCCGACGTAAGGAGTCACGGAGAGGAGGGACCCGCCATCAAAAAGCGGGGAGACCAATCCTAATCTCACAATGTGCTTGCGCAATTGTGAAAGAAACAAACATTTTAACTTAAACTGACATTTTCAAAAAACTTTAACAGCTTAAACGGCAATGGGAACGGCAAGTTTCCCTTGACTATCTGATGAACGAGAAGTTTGTCCAGTTTGCCG
>CACWLH010000127.1 GCA_902761625.1 uncultured Erysipelotrichaceae bacterium | reverse complement strand
TCCATCAGTGTTTCCTTATCAATGAACCTATTAATGAAGGCAATCTTTACTGCATTCAGCAGAATCGTTCTGAATCCGTATCCGTTGACAGAATGTATTTCAGGATCTCCTCAAATGTGTAAATAAGCAGCCTTTAATTCATCACCACTCTGCACAGAAAAAGTTCTCTTCGTGGGGAGAATGCATCTCAGCCGCCGAAGCTGTTTCATCTATTAGTTTTATCTGCGGTGGGATACCGGGCGATAATCCATTTACTGATTCCCAATTTCTTATCAATTGAATTTCTCAGCATTGATACGATCATTGAACCTGTATATACAGCAATCAAAGTTATGATGAATCTTAGAACAGAGTGTTCATGCCCGACTATAACGTTACATATCTTATTGTTCCAGTAATATTCAGTCATCAGTGGATTTGAATGTATGAGGTATATTCCGAAGGTGGCCTGACTCATTAATACAAGCAGTCTGTGATCCCTCAGTTTTTTTGCTTTCATGTTCACAATCAAACTGAACAACAGAACACTGTACGCAGCCATCGTTACGGAATTATATGAAATCAGATAATCTGACAGTACTGACAATCTCTCAATATTAGAAAAAACCAGATAACTGACCGCATTAATAACGAGAGCTGCTGCTGCACATCCTGTAATGAAGCTTTTATGACTTTCCGCGTATTCAGAAAAATAAAGCTTTATATATGCGCCTGCAATATACATTACTGTGATCCATATGATCCCGAACCCATTGTTCTTAAACTGGTCCCCGTAAGACGTACAGAACTATGACAGTTCGAAGGGTCTTACAGGGGCCCTTTTTCTTTTTCACCGGTGGAACATATTGCAAAGGAGAATGTTTTTAATCATGGAAAGCTATGAATACAACGAAGTGATAGAGAAAATGACAGAACAGATTCAGTTTCTGACAATCGAGCTGGCCTGTGCATTATATGACCTGTCGGGATATATGGGTGATTGGCAGCGGGAAGAAATACGTAAGCTGCGGACAGAAGATTATCTTTATCGTCTGAGTGATGACGATGCTTATCAGGCATATGTAATGCAGGAACTTGATGGTGAAGATCCGCTGAAAGAAGAAGCCTTCACTGATGAAGTCATGGAGTATGCCAGAAGCGAGGAAACTGATTTGTTTTATCCCTCAATATATTCCCGGAAGGAATTGAAAAGAGGTTTCTGATGGGAAAGAAAAATAAATCAAAAGCCAAACATTTCTCGGAAGAACAGATCCGGAAGTTTCAGAATGATCCGAATGTAAGATATGTCGATGATCATACTCTTCGTTTCAAGTATGAATTCCGCGTCAGGCTTTATGAGGCATGGGAGCTTGATAAAATAGCCGGGGTAAAACGTGTTCTGACTGAAAATGGTTATGAGTTTAAAGGCATTGATAAAGTAATCGGTTCAATGTGCGATAAATTTAACCGAAACGGCCGCCCTTCAAATGCCAGATCAAACCATTCTGTCGGAAGTGTTCAGAAATTCAGAACCAACCCGGAAGATAATGAATATCTCATCAGTACCGGTAAGTTTGTAAAATCAGGAAATGCAGGTATTAAATTCAGTCCCGATTTCGCGAATGAACTGTTACATAAGTATCCTGAGCAGTCCATTGAAGATGGATTGATAGCTGCAGGCATTGATCCGGAAATGGTCGGATACCAGAGAATTTACCATCTTAAAAGAAGATTTGATAACGGATCTCCTGACGGTGAACGAAGAGTCTTATATACTGCTGAACAGATCGCAAAGTATAAAGATCATCCATACGTACTGAAGATCACGGAAAAGCAGTTTGTATTGAAGAAAGTGTTTTATGATCATGCATACTGTCTGCGCAGAATTCATATTGATGAAATTCTGAAGCTGTTTGAATTTGACTGTAAGGACTTTTCCGTTTTCTTTAAAGCACGGATCAGATACAGGCTGAATCATCATGAAAGACAGGGAATTCATATAGCAGGAGAATCGGAACAGGCTCTGAGAATCCTTCAGAACGTTATGGAATCATTGGAAAAGGAAGCGGAGAAATCCTTGAAGGAAATACATGATATCGTGCCCTCTTTAAAGCTGAGTGACCGCAAAAGACTCTGCCAGCACATTGATGCGATGATACCTGATCCCGGAAAGAAGTTTACGAAGAAATACATTCTGAAACAGATCGGTATTTCAAGATCCTCATTCTATGGATGCCTCAGGAATTCTGATTACGGACTGGCTCAGGAAAGAAAAGGTGCACAGGATGAAAAGGATATCGAAGTCATACGCAAAGTACTGAAATCCAGTAAATACCCAAAAGGAACACGGATGATTTATATGATGATGAAGAAGATTACGGGAAAACAGTTCGGAATCAAAAAGATCCGCCGTCTGAAAAACAAATACGGCATTGAGTGTCGGGTAAGAAAAGCGAATGTGAATCGGCGCGTAGCCAGAGAGCTTCTTGAAAGAAACCGCTGTGAGAATCTGCTGAAAAGAACGTTCAGACTCCACAGACCCCTGGAAGTATTTCTGACTGATGTCACATATATCCCCTATGGAGATAATCAGATGGCATACGGATCTGCTGTAACAGATTCCGTGACCGGCCGTCTGATGTCCTTCAGAATCAGCGATACCAACAATCAGGAACTTGCGTGTAACTCTCTCATAGATCTGGCACATTGGCCGCATTCAGACAATGCATTACTGCACAGCGACCAGGGTTCTCTGTATCTGACTGATACATTTCAGAATATGGTTAAGGATTACGGCTTCCGTCAATCCATGTCCAAGCGCGGGAACTGCTGGGACAACGCTCCGCAGGAATCATTCTTCGGACATTTCAAGGACGAAACTGAATACCGTGAATGCAGGAATATTTATGAATTGGCTGAAGAAGTCAGGAATTATTCTGAATACTACAATTTTGACAGGCCGCAGTGGACCCGAAACAGGATGACACCTGTTCAGTATCAGGTCTGGCTTGAAAATCTGGATGAGGAACAGTTCAGTGAGTATCTTGAAAAAGAAAAAACAAAGTACGGGAAAATGAAGGAAAAAGCGAAACAGAAGGCAATCACACGTGCACAGACACTCGGTGTCTAATACCATTATGTGTGAAGAAAAGCCCTTTAAAAGTACCTATGCGGCAGATGGAACCGAACTGCCTCCCAAAGAAATCTGGGAACAGATGGATAACGAATTCATAGCTGATTACAGAAAAGGAAGAATCGTTTATTCCAAAGATTTCTATATTGCCATGTATAAAAAGATTCAGGCAGGTATGACCTATGTTCAGGCTTATAAGGCACTGGGCTTCAATGTGGATGTGCTCGGCACAGACAGAGCCAATGCCTGCGGAAAGCGTGCTGTAAAGATGGCGGAGGAGGGAAAGCTGAATACGGTAAAACCTTCTTCATATGACGGAAGTGTTCCGCTGGAAAAGATGGGACCGATGACACTGGAGGAAAAGGCTGCTTATCTTGAAGCCAGAACCATTTATCTTGAAACACTGGTTGAGGCTAAAAAAAAGTGGCTGTCAGAATTACTGGGGAAACCTGTATCTTCGATCCGGGTGAAAGACTGAAGACAGACAACTTCCTTCTGGCAGATATCTTTTACAGAAAACAGGATCCTGTAAAAGGACTGTCTCAGATCAAGTGCCTCAGAATCTTCGGTGTTTCAAGATCCGGCTATAACAGCTGGAAAGCAAGGCAGGAAGATAAGAGCGGAAAAATGGCCGCAAAGAAAGCGGAAGATGAAAGAATCATGGAGCTGTTCCGCAAGGTGATCCATCACCGCGGCTATGTGCCGGGGAAGAAAACATTCCATACCGATCTGTGGAGAGATTATGACGAGAATGTCAGCGTCAAGCGCTGTTCGAAGATCATGAAGAAAATGCACATCACTGCCAACAGGCCGAAGAAGGACGCATACAAGCATATGGCAACCCATGATCATGAATGTGCAGCACCGGCCAATGCGGTGAATCAGAATTTCTTTATCGGACCGCGTAAGGTGATTCTTACTGACATTACCTATTTCTATTACGGTATTGCCAGAACACCGATATACCTGTGTGTTTTCAGAGATGCCTATACAAAGCAGATTCTCGGTTCATGCGTCGACAGCAGAATGACAGTCGGACTTGTGAAATCAGCCTATGAAGATATGATGGCTCATCATTCCGCGCAGCTGAAAAGAAACAGTGAGGTCTTTATTCACAGCGATCAGGGAAGCCAGTATCTCTCGACAACATTCACCAGACTTCTGGAAGATGACAGCTTCATACAGTCTGTTTCAGGACGCGGAAATTCACAGGACAACGCACCGATGGAATCATTCTTCGGAAGAATGAAAACGCAGATCCTTGATCTGATCGCACTCTGTACAAACGCAGAAGATGTGCGTTCCATGATCACGGAATATATCCGTCGCTACAATTCAGAGTTCTATCAGTACAATCTTGCCGGACTTACACCGGATGAGTTTTACACATATGTCACCACAGGTATTTATCCTCTCAATGAATATTACGGAATCAAAAGCACAGATCTTCTGTCAGTCGGCGATCTCGTGGCAGAAAGAAGAAGGATCGCGGATGAAAAGAATAAGAAGGCTCGTGAAGCTTATGCGCGCAGAAATGAAGAACGCAACCGTCTCCATAAGACACCGCTGCAGGTAATCGCAAGAGACCAGAGAGTACTCAGGAAACACATCAGAGACTGGAAAGAAAACAAGGAGATATCCGAAGCACAGATTAAATTCCTTGAATCGGTTCTCGAAAAGACAAAGAGTGCTGCAGAGTTTATACGGTCACTGCCTGCAGAAGAATTGAGCAGTCTCAGTATTCCTCAGAACTGGCAGAAATATCCGAAGCTGAATTACATCTATGATATGAAGTCACTTTTCTGATCACAAAGGATCAGCTGAAAAGAGATACCCGGGATTTATTCCACGGTCATATGGACTATGGGGCCCTGCTCCCCCTGACCCCCTGAAAACGAAGCTGTTGGAAAAAACAATGCCCTTTGGCAACACCTTCTTACAAGTGTACAGGGGGAGCACCCATCGCCCATACGCTTTCGCGGCATAATACCCCGGAGCGATATAAAGCGAATGATCCTTTGAGATCGGCCGGTACAGATAATCAATCCGCATTTTCTGATTGCGTTCACGCTGCAGTCGTTTTCATCGTTGTACAAACATACAGAAATCACTGAAAAAACACAGACCTCACTGCCTTGAAATCCGGCATGGATCTGTGCTTCTATCAGAATTTCAAACTGTCATACTTTGGTACTTGACATCGGAACCAGTTTAAATCCCCTCTCTTTCAGTATTTGACTCTTCCTTCTGCGACTGCCTTGAGGTGTTCTCCATACGGACTCTTTCCGTATGCCTTGGCACTCTCCATCAGTGTTTCCTTATCAATGAATCCATTGATGAAGGCAATCTCTTCCGGTGCGGAAATTGTAATGCCCTGTCTTGACTGGATCGTTTCAATGAAGTTGGCTGCCTGTAACAGGGATTCCATCGTTCCTGTATCCAGCCATGCAAAGCCTCTGCCTAACAGCTGTACATCCAGTAAGGAATCATTGAGATACATCTCATTCAGTGTTGTGATCTCAAGCTCTCCTCTTGCGCTTGGCTGTACTTTGTTGGCTCTTTCAGAGACTCCCTTTGGATAGACGTATAATCCTGTGACTGCGTAGTTGCTCTTGGGTTCCTTCGGTTTTTCTTCGATACTTGTGGCGACTCCGTTTTCATCAAAGGCAACGACGCCGAATCTTTCCGGATCCGGTACATAGTATCCGAATACAGTTGCTCTGCCATTCTCTTCGGCATTCTTTACTGCATTCTGCAGGAT
>CACWLH010000126.1 GCA_902761625.1 uncultured Erysipelotrichaceae bacterium | reverse complement strand
AGTATGTGTCAGTTTGAAAGCGGAAAGATGTACAACTGTGATCTGAACGCAAGCTATAACATCGGCGCACGGTATTTCATCCGTGAGCTCTATAAAGAAGCACCTGGTCTTATGGCAGAAGTCCCTGGGATCGGGAGTGGAACCCGAAGGGTATTAGCTGATTTATGGCATATCGATGCCGTAATCAGCCAATATCCCGACATAAGTCTGGGTATTGTTAGTGATATCGGGCTGAACAGGCTCTGTACTGTTTCAGCTGGATATTAACCGTATCAATATTCAGACGGAAGTCTTTGGCACCGCAGGTGCCTTGGAAGCCTCGTCTATAGTGCAACGCACTTAGGCGGGGAGATTCACTATGCGGAAAGATACCGCAATATGCCGTTCATCGGCGTTCTGAAACGTTTGGTTTACGAATGAACTGAAAAAGCATCTTAAAAAAACAAAGACAGCGGAATCAGATCTGCTGTCTTTTCCGGCGGTTCATATGGCTGAGCATATTCTCAAAATCCTCAGTTTTCAGAAAGGAAGGAAGAATTTCATACATGGCCTCTGCCGCTTCCTTTGAGCTTAACGGGTATTTTCCCCTGATCCAGTCCTCATAGATTTCAGCGGCTCCCGACGCAAACAGATGAAGCTGGAATTCCTCTTTCACACTCATATGATTCAGACATTCATCCTGCGCATACAGGGAATGATATTCATAAAGGCAGCGGGCAGCGTCATAGCTGTAATCGCGGATGAATGTATATAAGGAGTTGGCGCCTTCACTGCGAAACAATGGCAGCAGAGGTTTCCAATAGCGGATTCCTTCCTCCAGAAGCAGTTCAAACAGATCTTTCATGGATGTGATTGTTCCCTGTTCAATATGCCTTTGAAGAAGGGAGGAGTAGTTGTAATTCATCACATCATATTTGTCTTTGAAATGACGGTAGAAGGTCGCTCTGGAAACACCTGCTTTCTGCGCAATCTGAAAAACCGTGATTGCATCAAAATCTCGGTGCATAGCCAGCTGATTGAATGCATTCAGAATCCGGTCCCTGGTATCCATATGAGACAGTTTAGCAGAAGTGTCTCATTAAATAAAGATGTTGCCGGATTGCGGTTTTTTGAGTCTTTGTTCATCACTATAATTTCAGTAAAGAACCAATGGAGGACATCATCATGTTTCGTACCCCGCATGAATTGACTGAAGGCGAGAAAAAATGCCTTGAGGCATATGAGCGCGAGAAAAGTCAGAAGCCCAGAAAAAATCTGATTAAACTTGTGCGTCATATCAACATGCTCAACCCGCTTCCCGATGAGAATTCATGGGAATACATTTTCTTTGACAGACAATTGACTGATGAACAGATCGACTTCGCACTGAAGATGAAACTGCGCCATCAATACACCATTGGCGAACTGGCCGAAAGGGAAAAGATGAGCGTGGAAGACACTGCGAAGATGGTCTATGACCTGTGTTATATCGGTCTGCTGGAGTATTGCAGCGCAAGGGACGAGGAGGACAAGGTTCAATTGCCTGTCTTTGCCCCGGGCGCCATGGAAAGCACGGTCATGACAAAAGAGCGCACCGATGCCTATCCCGAAACCGCTCCCGCATTCCTGAATTTTGTTCTGGATCTGCAGAAGAAGATCTCCGGCGCCAGCTTCATGGGTGCCGCTTTGATGCGTGCCATTCCGGTGGAAAGCGCGATTATGAACAATACCCGCAAAGTCAAATACGAGGAAGTCAGCTACTGGCTCGACAAAGCCGGCGACTCGATCGGCGTGGCGCCGTGTGAATGCCGCAAATTAAGAAGAATGGTCGGCGAAGGCACAGCGGATCTGGAAGGTGAATGGTGCATCAACCTCGGCAATTATGCCGAATCCTGCATCCGCATGGGCAAGGCGAGAAGAATCACAAGAGAAGAGGCGGAAGCCAAGATCAAGCGGGCGGAGGAACTCGGTTATGTTCATCAGCTCTCCAACATCGACGGACCCGACTTCTCCATCTTCATCTGCAACTGCCCGTGGGACACCTGTATGGCCCTCAGAACAAGCTGGTGGACATCCTCGCCCGATCTTTCCAGATCCAACTATACCGCAAGTGTTGATCCCAACAATTGCGTGGCCTGCGGCGGATGCGTGGAAGTATGTCCGCAGAATGCCGTCAAGCTCGGTGAAAAGCTCTGCACAAAGACACCGGTTAAAATCGAAGAGGCAAAGGTTGCCAGCGATTATGTCTTCATGCCGCCGAAACTCTGGGCAGGACCTTCTTTCCTGACTGACAGAGAGAATGTTGTTCCCGAAACAGGAACCGCGCCATGCAAGACCAACTGCCCGGCGCATATTGCCGTTCAAGGCTATCTCAAGATGGCAAACGAGGGCAGATACAGAGAAGCACTCGCTCTGATCAAGAAAGAAAACCCGTTCCCGGCCATGTGCGGACGTGTGTGCGCAAGATTCTGCGAACAGGTGTGCACAAGAGGGGACATTGATTCACCCGTCGCAATCGATGAGGTCAAGAAGTTCCTCGCCGATCTTGAACTCAAGGATGAGAACCGCTACATCCCTGAAAAGCGCTTCAATGAAGGCAAGAAGGTCGCCGTCATCGGTTCCGGTCCGGCCGGACTTTCCGCAGCTTATTATCTGGCTGTCTGGGGACATGATGTGACCGTCTTTGAGAAAGAATCCAGACCGGGCGGTATGATGACATTCGGTATGCCGTCCTTCCGTCTTGACCGCAAGGTCGTGGAAGCGGAAATCGATGTGGTCAGACAGCTCGGCGTTGATATTCGCTGCAATGTTGAGGTCGGCAGGGATGTCACCCTGGATGATCTCAGAAAAGAAGGCTATGCCGGATTCTATGTGGCAATCGGTGCCCAGGGCGGCAGAAAGCTCGGCATTGAAGGCGAAGACAGTGAAGGCGTGATTTCCGGCATCGACTTCTTACGCAATGTTTCCTTTGAAAAGATGGAACGCTTAAGCGGCAATGTCGTGGTTGTCGGCGGCGGCAACGTGGCAGTTGACGTGGCAAGAACCGCAGTCCGTTTCGGTGCGGAAAAGGTCACCATGCTGTGTCTGGAGCAAAGAGATGAAATGCCTGCAAGTGAAGAGGAAGTTCTCGAGGCGCTTGAGGAAGGCATTGAACTGAAATGCGGATACGGTCCGAAGTTCATCAGTGCCGAAGATGGAAAAGTGAAGTCAATCACCTTCAAGGTCTGCACACGCGTCAAGGATGACGAGGGCAGATTCAATCCTCAATATG
>CACWLH010000125.1 GCA_902761625.1 uncultured Erysipelotrichaceae bacterium | reverse complement strand
CATTCCAGAACGCCATCGCGTCAATAACCGCAACGGTTGCAGTTGTCGGTCCAAGCAGCGGATAGACAACTTTCCAGTAAGTCTGCCACCTGGTACAGCCATCGATCAGCGCGGCTTCCTCAAGCTCCAGAGGAATGTTCGTCTTGATCGATCCGCTGTACATGAATGTCGCCATCGATACCGAGAATCCTGTATGCATCAGAATCAGTGTCAGTCTGTGATTCAGAACATTCAAGGTTCCGCCGTAGATCGAAACGATCGGAATCATCAGAACCTGGAACGGAATGACCATAGAAGCGATCATCAGGGCAAAGATCAGGCGGCAGGCCACCCAGTTATTCCTGGTGATCACAAAAGACGCCATTCCGGAGAACAAGAGCGTCAGGACAGTCGCCGAGATTGTGATAATCGCGGAGTTTCCGAAAACCCTCCAGAAATGCATCTTTTCCATCGCGGTTGGAAAGTTGCTGAGAACAAATCCCTTTCTCGGCCCGATCAGACTCAGCGGAAAACGGTTGATGTCCGCATTTGCCTTAAATACATTTAGCAGCGCAACAAGAAACGGGAAGATAAATATGACAAACAGGACCAGAAGAATGATCCACATAAACACATGCGTAATCTTCCTGCGGCGTGCTGCCTTTGCGTTCTCAAGCTCATACATTACGCGCTCACCTCCCCCTTACGTCCAACGTAAACCTGCGTGACACCGACAATCGCGCAGACGAGGAAAAGGATCAGAGCCTCCGCCTGACCAATACCGAAAGCACGGTTTGTAAATGCGGTTCTGTAAACATGCATTGCCGCCATGACCGATGAATTGTATGGTCCGCCATTCGTTAATGACAGGTTGACATCGTACACCATGAAGCATCTGGTGATGGTCAGGAACAGGCACTGTACGAAGGAAGCCCTCATAAGCGGAACAATAACTTTCCAGGTAGCCTGCGACTGTGTACAGCCATCGATCTGCGCTGCCTCAATCAGGCTCTTGGATACACTCATGAAGCCTGCCACATAGATCAGCATCATATAGCCCGCATACTGCCAGACCGCCACGATGATCATACATGCCATCGCACCATGGGGCGTACTCAGCCAGGAATCCTTCAGGAAGCCGATATTCAGGGCTGTTCCAATTGCTGTTAAGGCCTTGTTAAATACGAACTGCCAGATATAACCAAGAACAATGCCACCGATCAGGTTCGGAATAAAGAAGCCCGCCCGGAAGAAGTTCTGTCCTTTGATACCTCTGGTGACCATGTATGCAAGCAAAAATGCCACCACATTAACCAGGATCACTGCGATTGCTGAATAAATCAGCGTCCTTCCCATGGCAATCCAGAAATCACCATCACCGAATGCGGCAGCGTAGTTCTCAATTCCGACAAACGGTTTGCTGGCGGAAATGCCATCCCAGCTGGTAAAGGTCAGATAGAAACCATAAATCAGCGGGATCACGACGACTGCGCAGAACAGAAGAGTCGCAGGACCGGCGAACATAAGATATTGCGTAACCTTATAGGACGTTGTATTTCTTTTCATGCCAGTCTCCCTAAAAAACAAAACTGATATTTCAGATAACAGCAGGAGGTACCGGTATCAGCCGATACCTCCTCTTCACATGTCAGTCCAAAAGAGTAAAGGCAATACTCTCTTTTAAAAACGCTGTACGATCAATGCTCAATGATGGAAGCACCCTTCCAGTACTCTGTCAGCTCATCCGCAAGTTCTTCCCTGTCGATCTCGTCACCGAGATATTTCTGCATCATGGCTCCGACAACCGTGATATGGTCATCCGGGAAGAAGTTGTAGTTGCTGATCAGGTTGCCGGCATCCGCGTAAGCTTTTACGGAAACAGACAGAGGATCAGATACTTCAAGCGTGTTGCTCTTATACGGGGAAACCAGAGCACAGGTATTGGTGACAAAATCCTGTCCTTCCGGATCGGTCGCCATCCAGTTCAGGAAGTCGATCGCAGCCTGCTGTTGTTCTTCGGATACAGAGCTGTCGATGAAGTAGTACTTTGAACCGCCGCCGACCAGCTTCTCATTGGTACCGTCATCGGTGTTCTGCGGAACCGGCATCATGCCCATCTCACTGTCTGACTCGGACTGAACGATCATGGACCAGTCCCAGTTGCCGCCGAACATGAACGCAACATCGCCCCATGCCAGCATGTCCTCAGAGGTGTTGCGGTCTGCTGTCGCTGCCGCGCCGCCCTGCATGTAATTGTACTTCTTCAGAACATCAAAGGTGTCCATCAGGGAATTGAACTTCTCGTTATTGATGATATCCGCCTCACCCGCAAGAAGCTGTTCGATGAACGCTTCCGGATCTTCCTGCTCTTCCACGACCTGAGCAAGATAATGAGCCGCCAAAGACCAGTCTTCAGACATGATCGCAACCGGAGACTCCATGCCGCCCTCAACGAGCTCTTCAAGGAGTGCGGTAAAATCGTCCAGCGTCGCATATGCGGCCGGATCAAACTCTTCGCCGGTGATATCTTCGATCGCTGACTTGTTGTACATCACACCGCGTGCCTCTACACAGAACGGAAGCGCCGCAACCTTGCCGTCAATTTCGATGCCATAATCCGTATCTTCCGCCGCGTCAATACCGGTCAGGTCAATTCCGTGCTCAGGCGTCAGAGAATAAATATCCTTTGCATCAACCATTGACAGAACATAAGGATCATTAGATGCATATTTCGTTCCCATATGTGTGATAACCGGGTCGTTCGACATCGTCACAGTCATGTCAACGTCATTCTCTTCGGAATATACTTCAGCTTCTTCTTCAAACTGAGTCTGAATCTCAGATTTGGAGTTGAAAACGGTAAGCTCTGTTGCCGCCATGACAGGTGTGACAGCCATTGCCGCCGCTGTAACAGTAGCGATTGTTGTGATTAATCTCTTCATTTTCTTCCCTCCTGGAAAACAAACAATGGAACTCTAGGTGTGTCCAATGTAGCATTTCATCAATTATATGTCAACCGGTTAATATATTTTTTTCATTTTTACGTTATATTGCACATTTATTTATCCATATACTCGTTATATTCATCATATTGCCTCCATCTTTTAGGCAAAAAAAGAAGAACTTCCGATTATTCTCGAAAATCCCCTTTTCTTACAGTATATCAACCGATTGTCATGTTGTTCCTCTCCTCTCCAGGGTCACACGGAACACTGTCCGGGAAGGAAAGACCTCATTGTTTGCTGCTTTTGCTATGATACTGATACATTCCTTAGCCATCTCAGACACAGGCTGATGGATCGTTGTTAATTGT
>CACWLH010000124.1 GCA_902761625.1 uncultured Erysipelotrichaceae bacterium | reverse complement strand
GTCCAGCTGTCTTGTTGTCTCAATCAGCTGCTGCTGATAAAGGCCGATTTTCTGTTCAAGCTGGCTTACCTGGGAAGCATACTTTTCGACAGCATCATCGACCGCAAACCGGTCATATCCGTTTTTCATGACCCGAAACGTCGGTCTCTGCATGTTCTGCTTCACTCCTTATATATCCTGCAGGAATTCTGCAGCGATTCTGTCTCCGCGGGTTTTCCGCAATGTGCCGAGATACGTAAAACGGCCGGTTCCGCGAATCGAAATCGTAACGTTATTATTGCACAATTCATCTGGCTCTTCAAGCGTGACATGATTCACCTGAACAAGTCCCTGGCGGATCTTTTCCTTTGCCTCGCTGCGGCTGCAGTGACATAATCCCGCTACCACGGCATCGATCCGCTCGCTGGCGATCACGCAGGTAAACCTTCTTGTTTGAAACACCTGAACCGGTCTTTCATCCGTTTCCTCAAAGGAGACGGAAAGCTGGCCGATCCGGATCAGATTGTCGATCAGAAAGCGGCTCATTTTATCTGACGTGTACAGCCAGATACAGCCGTCGCTGATCCAGAAGTCTCCGAAGGAGGATCGCTCGATCTGCAGGTGCATCAATGCGCCGAGGATATCTCTGTGGCCGATGGAGCGGAAGCGCTGATCGACCTTTGCCTTCAGGCAGACAATATCAGAAAAGTCATCCTCCTCCTGATAAGGATCTTACGCAAAGTAAGTGAAATCTAGTCTTAAGTTGAGGAGGCATATGAAAAAGTGCCTCCTTTTTAACAGACCATAATGAAAAACTGCAGGACAGAAAACATCCGTAATGATTACGAATTCAGCCAGTGAGTGATTAAACCGCTGACGGATTTGGCAGAACGCATTATAATAGAAACTGCATAAGTTTTCAGGAACAGATGACGGAGACCGCTTCTGCCGAACATAAGTCGTTTGGTAGCCTTATACCGGCAGTTACCTCCTTCTACGAATCCTGAACTGACTGGAGAAGATATCGCAGCTTTGACGGGAGCGATATCTTTTTTGATTCCGTTAATGAATGGTGCAATTGGTGAAACTTCATATTTATCAAGAAAGTCATCAAGCTGATCAGGGCCCTTTCCCATAATGATGTCATGAAAAGATATCCAGATCTCGGAACACAGCTTTACAGCAGGGTAATGTTCTTCGATGATGCTGTAATATTTCTCCACATCAGATCCTTTCATCTTTTCTTTGTCTTTGATCGTCATGTATTTGAGGACATCAAATCTGGATATGACGGTCACATCTTCAGGATACTGTTCCTTCTGATGATAGTCTCTTCCGAGCCTGATTCCAAAATTGTTCATAGCCAAAGCCTTGATGTGACTTTCAAGAGATCTCCTGCTTCCTGAATAACCGATATGAAGAATATAGGAATAGATGAACGCAGGATCGAAATGATCTCTCAACATCTTGTATACAATGTTAAGATAATCATCCATATCTGTATGACGCTTCTTGTACGCTGTGATTTCAAGAACCTGTCCAACTTCTTCATCTGTCATGTTCAGGTATTTGTTCAATGCCGGAAGACTGATTCCGTATTTGGCAGTAAAATCCTTTTTCTTCGGTTTCACAGTTTCATTCCATTCTTCCCTCAATTCCAGAATCATTCTGTATTTTCTTTCTCTGCTTTCTTTCAACCGCCGGTAATGAAGCTTATTGGCAAACCGGTTCTTATCACAGTAAGTGATGATCTCTCCTGTTTCTTCATCAAAGGGAGCTGAATTGTCGTAATGGATATCATCGAATTCATCGGAATCCGGTGAATACTTTTCAACGCAGATCTTTTCCGGTGCCTCATCCAGCACTTCATTGTTTCGGATAAATATCTGTGACGGAATATTCGCTTTGAATATGTCATTCAGATATCCTATAAGATTTTGGAGCAGATGGAACCTGTCGGCCACCTGCAGGCAGTCCGGGAGAACCTCTTTTATTGCGCTGGCATATGCGCTGGCTCTGTCCCGTGCCACTGTATGGACCTTCGGATGGCTTTTCAGCCACTCTTTTAATTCTTTTCCATCTCTGCCGTCCAGAAGAGCGAGCAGGTGATGATCATTGCCGTCGTAAATAACTGTGTGATATGTCTTCCCTTTCCTGAGACAGACATCATCAACACCAATAGTTTCAATGTCCGGCTCATCTTCAACAAGAATATGATTCAGGATCCTGTTGATTGAATCATGGCTGACTGTAATCCCCATTTCTCTGCAGATCAGAGCAGCCGCAATATCACTGCAGAATACAGACAGGGCCAGAATGACTGTATTGACGATATCTGATCTGTGCTGGTTCCGCCGGACATTGTCCAGTTCCTCAGTAAATGTCTTTACAGGACAGATGCCATTCAGGCATTTGTATCTGTTCAGTTCAATATGGGCATATGTTGTCATCCCCTGAATTGGCATCCATTGCGGATGACGGAATCCTTTTCCGTGAAGAGCACAGCTTTCCTCTTCACAAAACGGACAGATGCCCGAAGCAGAACGGGATCTGAGGTACATGTGAATCCTTTTTCCTGCATAATCGACATCAGTTTTCTTTTCGGGATCTTCCTCAAGAACAGTGCCGAACATCAGTTCAGTAATATCTTCTATTTCAATACTGGCAGAAACGGATTCTCTGTCCCGTTTTGGGAGAATCATTTCAGCCATGATATTCACCCGAGCTTATGAAGCAGTGACTCAGCCTTTATGCGGCGCTGTTTCAGCGAAGACTCCGTTTCATCCAGAGCATTCACCTCATCCTTCAAATAATCCCTGATCACGCCTTCAAGTTCCGCAATTCTTTTATCTTTGGCTGCCAGTTCTTTCTGCGCCTTTTCATACAGAACTTTATAATCCGCAGAGTCATCAGACTTCTTAGGTCTTCCTCTGGAAGAAGTAGGAACGATCTCACCGGTTACCGGATCGATCTTACCAATCAGTTTCCTTTTACTGCGGGACTGCTTCTTTTCTTTGTCCCAGTAATTCTCAATAACTTCATAGACATAAGTGACACCATTCTGTTTATTGTATGACTTGGAAATTGACATAAGGGCCTCCATATATAGCTAATATAATTATAACATAGCCCTATCATTGTATCAAGTCAAACATATGGCTACGCAGATAATAATAGCCCGTGTTTAAAGTTATAGGAAAAGGAGGCACTTTTTCATATGCCTCCTCAACTTAAGACTTGATTTCACTTACTTTGCGTAAGATCCGACCCTGGAAAACAGGGTCTTTTCTGTTTGCTTTGACACTAACTATTTAGCGATACTGCAATTATTTGCAAAACTTGTATAACAACCATTAAATCTAA
>CACWLH010000123.1 GCA_902761625.1 uncultured Erysipelotrichaceae bacterium | reverse complement strand
CAATTTGTTTCCCTATGGCATACCCCAGGCTGATGGGAACGGCATTTCCCAGCTGCCGGTACTTGTCCTTCAGAGAACCAAAGAGTTTCCAGTCATCCGGAAATTCCTGAATGCGCTTATATTCCTGAACGCTGACCGGTCTGTCCCTGTCAGGATGACAGAGATCCGTAGCCGGCATGGTGGGATCGGTAACCAAGGTGGGAGACGGCTTGTTCCAGTCCAGTCTTCTCAGGAAACCCACCTTGCCGCCTCCGGTATTATAAGCTCCCCCCAGAGCTTCCTTTTGCAAAGCCTCCGGAAGACAGCGCCAGTTCTGTCCCGCCTTCAGCATGCGGTAATACCTGAGTCTTTTTTCCGGAAAGACGGCAAATTCCTGGTCATCCTCCTTCAGGTCGCCAATGGCATCATTTAACACCTTCCATTTCGGGAGGTTAAAGCGCCCCTGCTCATCATGGGTGGGATTCAGATAAGGAACTCTTTCCCCGTCCCGCGAGCAGAAAAACACCACCCGCTCTCTTATCTGCGGAGCTCCGTAGTTAGCGGCGTTGTAAAGATTGAACGTTACCGTGTAACCGCCCTTTTCCAGTTTGTCGATAATATGCAGGAGAGCGCCGCCCTTCTTATCATCGGGAGTCTGAGGGGCAAAACCGAAGCTTTTTACTGTTTCCGCGCTTTCAAACGGAGCTGAAAGGATGCCGCGGACATTTTCAATTACGGCATACTTCGGCCGGAGTTCAAGAATGCGGTCGATAAAGGTTAAAAACACATTGCCCCGGGCGTCATCAAAACCCTTCCGCTGCCCCGCCGTGGAAAAGGCCTGACAGGGAGGCCCGCCGATTATCAAATCGATTTCCTGATCCTCTGAAATACCGGCGAACTTTCTGATATCGGCGGCGTTATAGGCGTTTATGTCGCCGATAAGCCCGATGTGCATCTCATCATTTTCA
Organism: uncultured Erysipelotrichaceae bacterium; assembly: GCA_902761625.1. Classification (GTDB taxonomy): domain Bacteria; phylum Bacillota_I; class Bacilli_A; order Erysipelotrichales; family Erysipelotrichaceae; genus Bulleidia. The sequence continues at coordinate 2,559 of CACWLH010000123.1, read as the reverse complement.
AGTCTGATAAATTCAATCATTCATTTCACCTGCCTGTACCATTATACAAAAAGAAGAGGCGTCCGGCCTCTTCTTCAATTGACAATTCTCTGCTTGCTCAGAATTCGACGGTTTCGGGAGCAGCTGTGAAGGATGAGAAGGTTGCCTTGGCATTCTTCAGATAATACACAGCTGTGTTTCCGTCGCCTGCCTTGTACATATTGCCAAGACTCGGATAAGCTGCCAGCATGGATTCCTGCGCTTCGATTCTTTCATCCAGAACCGCTTCGCCTTCCACTCTGACCCAGACACCTTTTTCAAATGCGCAGATCTCAACTTTCGGGTTGGCAGCCAGCTGCTTTGCGACGGGCTTGATCAGACCTGTCTGGAAATAAAGCTTTCCTTCATAGATATGGGCTGTTCCAAACGGACGGACACGCGGCTGATCGCCTTCGACGGTTGCCAGATAATATGTTCCGGCTTCTTTCAGAAATGTGCATACTTTTTCAATATTGCTCATGATTACACCTCTTTCTGTTCTTATTGTCACAGTTATTTTCATTTCAGGCAATGATTTTGACTCTCAAATAACCGCTTTTTCATCTTCATTAAAATATAAGAAACAGCCATGATGCACACAGCTGTTTCCTCAATGATGAATGATTATGCTTTCTTAAAGCACTTCTTCCGTTTTCTTTGAACAATAGCCGCTGCACAGGGTGTGCGCGTATTCGTTCAGACGTTCCGCATCCACAACATTTTCAAACAGCATTTTCTGGGTAAAGCCGCTGTTGCCGGTTGAAGTGATGCAGCCGCGGATGCCGACTCTGGCAGAGCCGTCTGCGGAAAACTCGATGTAGGCGCCGCTGTCGTCCTTCGCATACATTCCCGCTTTGCCCGTCTTTGTTTCAGTCAGCCTGATCAGTTCAGTCACAAATGTTTCGAAGACATCCATGTGGATCACCCTTGAGGTGACCGCGGAAAAATCATCACAGAAACATTTCACATTCATGACGGTGTTCTCTCTTTCGCAGACATCCGTTCCGTAATTCATCAAGGAAAGCTCAAGCTGAAATAAATCGGTTTCCAGAATATGCATGTTCACCTCCGTATAACCTACCGGTCTTTATTTAATCATAACATGGCAGGCAAGATTAATTTTCATCAGTCTGATTGACAGCGTGTCAATTCAGCCAGCCGCGCAGGCTGTGATAGATGATGGCATAAAGTTCGCGCACATAAAATGTCGGCAGCAGCCACCAGGCGGTACGGGCACTCAGAGCCCTGCATTGCAGACCTTCCTTCTCTGCCATGCACACCGCGCGATACAGATGAAATTCATTGGTGCATACAGCTGCTTTCATGTTCAGATGATTCTGTTCCATGATGATTTTTGAATAGCGGATATTCTCAAGAGTTGTGGTCGACCGGTCTTCCATGAAAACACGCCTTTCATCCACACCGTGATCGCACAGCCATTTTTTCATTGCCAAGGCTTCGGAAATCTTTTCATTCTTTCCCTGCCCGCCAGAGCAGATCACAGGTGCAGACGGATACTTTTCCAGATATTTCCTGGCTGCCTCCAGGCGCTCAATCTGCATCAATGACGGTTTCTCGCCCATGATTTCGCATCCCAGAATGATCAGGGTTTCATCGCCTTCAGGCTTTTTCTTTAATACCGCGATCATCCGGATTGTCACAAATACCGCAATCATCACACAGAAAGCAAGCAGACAGAGCAATGCGCTCATCCAGGGATTTGCGATCAGGGATGGATTCTGAATCAGACGGTAAAGCAGATAACCGCACAGAAAGCCGGTGACATTGCCGATATTGACCACCTGGCCTGTAAACACCGGAATCACGAATATGATCATGATCAAAACCGCAATGATCATTGTTTGTTCTCCTCGTCCCTGATCGAAGTCAGGATCATATTATCCGAAATGAAAATCAATGATGCAATGATCATCAGACCGATCACAGTCAAAAGCGGCGTGCGCAGATAGAAATCATGGAAATAGGTATCTATAATCGTGGCGGTCAGAGCGAATACGGCAACGATGGCATCCATCATATTGATGACATGGATCATGCGCTGAATCCGGTGTCTTCTGCGTCCGCGGTATGCGGTCGTGACTTCGCGGTAGATGCGGATGATTGTATAGACGATGATGTAATAAAACATCCATTTCCAATATGTTTTCGAGTGGCCGAAGAAGACCATCTCCCCGATCATGACACTCAGCGCGACATTCATCAAAGCCAGAAGAATGCCGGTGGTCTCCATCGAACGCCGGGAGATCTCATCTTTGTTCCGGGGATTTTTTTCATTATGCACCACCCATTTGCGGTTAAGCAGATAAATGCGGATCAGGGTGAGCAGTCCATAATAGACAGCCAGTGACATGAACCAGTCGGAATATGCGATGATTCCGTGAATCAGATTGATCAGAGCCAGAAAGCCGGAAGCACAGATGGAAATAAGAAAAAGAACAAATTCACGGAAGAATTTGCTTGATTTCCAGTAGTGCATAAATATCCTGCAATACTTTCTGATCTCTTTCATATCCTGATAAT
>CACWLH010000122.1 GCA_902761625.1 uncultured Erysipelotrichaceae bacterium | reverse complement strand
TAGCCGGGCCATGCGGCCGGAAGATCAAACCATGTTTCTGATTGAATAGGAACAATGTCATTATCGTAATACGCAACGTCAGTTCCAATAAGTTCATATCCTTCCTCGCTGGTTGCGTCTTCCGCATACAGAGGAACCATAAAATAGTTTGCGGTTATTGCAAGGGATAATGAGACTTTCAAAAACTTCTTCATTTTTGTTTTTCCTCCATTGCAGATTTTCTGTTTGTAAACTGTTGTAAGCAGACGTGAATTCAGTCCGCGGATCAGCTCTGTATTCACATCCTTTTTGTATCTGTGCTCATTCGTCAATGAACATCGTAAAGATGTTTTGAAGAAAGTCACATGTGAATGGCATCAGCTTTCTTCTTATTCAAAGCATATATAGCACGTTCCATTATCAGAAAACCTGGTATTTTCAGCTGTATTCTTTTGCTATGATTTCTTATTCTTATGTTTATGATCAATGATCTTGAATATGCCTTCTGGAATAATTGGAAACAGAATTGTAAACCATATCAGCCATTTGGTCTTGTCATTCAGTTCATTGGTCAAATGCAGTTCGCTGACTGTCAGTCTTTTTCTAAGAAAGAATGTATCTGTCAGTGCAAGAAAAATGAGCGCAAGAAATACTACAAATCTCACCAGAGAGCAGGCGTTATCATTTCTTCGAAAAGAGAACCAGACAATCAGTATACAGGCAATGATGAGGAGAATGTGAAAACAATAATATGGCAATGTCATATCTGTTCCTTTCTGTAATGAATCTGTTGTAATCAGATGCGAATACAGTCCGCGGATCAGCTCTGCATTCACATCCTTTTTGTATCTGTGCTCATTCGTCAATGAACATAGTAAAGATGATATGAAGAAAGTCACAGATAAATGTCACTTGCTTTCTTTATATCCAAAGTAGAATATTTCACCTGTTGAATCAACAATTCCGGGACAAAACGGCGTTTTTGCGGGATAAAACGGTATTTACATATGAATTTTGACTAAATGACAGCTTATCAGGATGCTTTTTCCTTCAAGATTGAATATGTGAATACAGTGTATCAGAAGGGATGTAACACACCGATAACATTCATTCAGTAAAATTGTGATTCCAGTGTTTCTGCGTAACCACAATTAATCAAAAAGATGAAGTCCTCCTGCTGTGAAAATTTCATCTTTCTGACTGAATTACGCATCAGTTCTGTTTCCCGTAATGATATTTGAGAAGGAAGTATGCTGCAGCTGTCATTCCGGCATCCAGCAGAAGCACCATCATATCAGGACTGTGTCCTGTCAGCAGCTGAGAAAACTCTTCGGCTGCGATACTCAGAAACAAATAGATACAGAATGGTTCTGCCGGAATCCAATCATCCCATTTTTTTTTGTATGCGATAAACCAGAAAACAGCTGAGATCATAAGGGCACAGATATACTTCAGCAATTCACTGGTATCAATTGCTTTGCTCTGATACAAAAGAGCGCTGAGAAGAAGACAGACAATGAATTCACCGGCAAACCACGTTCTTACTTTGCATAGTACAAAACGCATATTATCACTTCCTTGCGAAATCAGAAATATCTTTGTCGGATGAATGACATTTCAGAAAGATATAAGCAGAGAATGCAAGAACTGCATCCAGAATAAACATCGTCAATGCAGGCAGAGAACCATTGAACATGGGTACAAGATGCCTGAACGAGATCATCAGAAAACAATACAGACAGATCGCAGATGCCGGGATCCATTCTTCCCATTTTTTTCTGTATGCCAGAAACCAGAATACTGCCCTCAGAGCTAACTGTACAGCAGTAAGAATGATGTCTTTTGTTCCGTAATCATATGTACCCTGGAAGGTAAATGCGCTGAACAGCATGAATATAATGAACTCGATGGCAAAGAATGTTCTGGCTTTGATGAAAGGGAAAATCATATTATCTCTGTTCCTTTTTCAGGTGTATTGAAGAACCGCCTTTTGATTCAATGTATGCACCGCAGGCAGAACAGATGCAGTACATGCCATACATCATCACAAGTCTTGAACCGTAATAATACAGTCCTGTCAGTATACTCACGATATTCATTTTTCATTTCCTTTCCTGAGCTCATTCACATATGTTCTGCATGCAAGATGAATGCAGTATACTGTGTAAACAAGCATGATGTTAAAAACTGTTTCTGTAAAGAATCCCATGATTGACCTCCTGTAATTAACCTGTTGTAAACAGATGTGAATACAGTCCATGGATCAGCTCTGTATTCAGATCTTTTTTGTTTCTGCACGCATTCGTCAATGAATGCAGGAAGCTGAGAAATGAACGAACGTTTCGTTTGATCAGTGCTGTGCACACCAGCACTTCTATCTTTTCACTTTTGTATCGGAAATCAACAGCCCATGTCCGAACTGTTGGTTTTTATGTCCCAATGGTAAATGTTTTGTGTGAATGGCGGCTGTTAGAATACAATTAAGAAGATGTATACAACAGTGAGTTATGGAAACTGACAGCGAGGTGACGGCATGTCTGTAATGGATTGGATTGCGAATGGTGTATATGCAGGAATCATGGCAGTGCTGTCATGTATATTTCTGAATCTGAAAGGGTGGAAGAGATATCTTTTTGCGGTGCTGGATGGAGCTGCTGTATATGCGTCACTCATCTTTACGGAAACAGTGTTTCATGCGTCGGCGGTATCAGTGATACTGCCTGCCGCTGTGTCTTTTGGAATGTATGAAATCTTTCAGAATGAACATGAGAAGAACAGCGTGATCTGGAATATTGTCTATGTGCTGCTGACGGCAATTCTGTATATTCTTGCCCGGGATATGATGATTCTGTTATCAAAGCTGTTTTATGGGGTTGATCCCTCCGGAACAGCACAGATGTCGGCGTATTACCGCTTCTGTCTTTCAGCAGTTATCTTTGTGCCTTTGATGCAGAAGATTACAATACAGGCAAGAAGATACCGCACGATTCCGGCAGAGAACGGGTATCTCTTTGCGATATGCTTTGCGGCGCTGTATGCGGCAATTGCGGTGATTCATGACTATGTCCTGTTGAAAGACACAGTGACCGCAGCGGCAGTCATCGTGAACATCATGCTGAGTATTGCGGTATGGCTGCTGTTCAGAACATATTACAGAACGGCAGAGGAGACAGAGCAGCACCTGAAAGATCAGTTGATTCTGCAGCAGCTGCAGGCAGTACAGCAGAATGCAGGACTTTATGAAAAGAAGGAAGAAGAGATCAGGATCATGAAACATGACCTGATGAACAGAATGCTGATCATGGACAGATATATCAGGGAAGGTGAATATGACCGGTGTTCTTCCTATATACAAGAACAGCTGGCAGATCTGAAAGAGACTCCTGAATTATTCCATACCGGATATACTTCTATAGATGCAATTCTTTCCGCAAAATCTCTGAAAGCTTCTCAGCAGGGAATATTCCTTTCCGCAAAGATCGATATTTCTTCTCTTAATGAAGAAAGTGCACAGGATATCGCAGTCGTCATTGCCAGCATCCTCGATGCGGCAATT
>CACWLH010000121.1 GCA_902761625.1 uncultured Erysipelotrichaceae bacterium | reverse complement strand
GGCGGACTGAAGCTTCTGTAAACCGGGAGTATGAAAATCTGCGCAATGAGCAGGATCTTCTGCAGCTGTTTGAAGAGATGACAGACGGTGAAAAAGCAGGCAGATACTATATGCTCAGTCTTCTGGGAGAACAGGGAGAGATACGTCTGAGCAATCTGATCACAGACGGTGAACAGTGGTGGAACGCCGATGACATCATGAGGGAAGAAGATCTGGTTCAGCTTGCGGAAACCGTCAGCTCAGGTGAATACGTATCCGGATTGCGGCGGATCTATGCCGGATTTGACGGGGAGGATACAATTGCCGGAATCCGGGTGCTCTATACCTCTTTCGGCACACATTCACAGACAGTGCCGTCCGTCAATCCATATACGCATGAGCAGGAAGATTATTTGAATATCGCATCTCAGCAGGAAATATTCAAAACGGATTTCACAGATACAGAGATTGTTTCCTTCCGGGAAATCTCGCTGGAGTTCCCGTATCTTTCTGCGGGTTTTAACGCATGGAAAAAATGGCATGATATATCTCATCAGAATCCGCTCAAAGAATGGCATCTTTCCAGGACAGTCAATATGTCTTCCGGTACTTTGCAAATCATTGAAACCGCATCACCTCTCAAAGAAACAGCCGGACTGATGTTTCGTATCGCGGTGCTTGCGGCAGTGATTCTTCTGATTTACGGCTTTGCGGGATGGACGATGGAACGCTCCAGATCCGAGCGGGCGGTATTAAAGGAAATCCGCCGTGATTCCATCAATGCCATTGCCCATGAAATGCGTACGCCGCTTTCTTCCATTGCCGGATATGCGGAGATGCTGAAGATGGGAGTGATGGAAGAAAAGAAGGATGTTTACCTTGACAGGATACTTGAAAAGAGCAGGGAAATGGACGGAATGATCAATGATATGATTTCTCTGGCAAAACTGGATGAATCTGATGTTTCTCTTATCAGAGAAGAGGTTCAGATGAATGATTTGGTTCATGAAATCTGTGAATCGTATCAGGATACAGACTTTTTGTTTGAAGAAAACGGGACAATGAAGGTCATGGCAGATATTTCGTATATGAAAAGGATGCTGAAATGTCTGATTGACAATGCCGTCAGATACAGAAACAAAAACACACCGGTACAGGTGTATATCAGTCATCATGAACTGAAGATTCATAATGAATGTGAACCGATCACATCTGAAGAAATGAATGATTTGTTCCGCTTTCGGCAGAAAGAAGACGGACATTTCAGCTTTGGCTTGTATTTTTCAAAGAAGGCGGCTGAAAAGAACAGCATGAAACTGTATATGTACAATGAAAAAGACGGGGTTACCGTCAGTGTTCTTTCATGACTTATTTCCTGAAAAACAGAAGAAAGAAGCAAAATCAGATTCACCGGTGTCAATGCCGGATGAATCATTTTTTCTGCTGGTCAATATGAATCAGAACAGATCTTTCTGAAGGGATAACGGCAGGATCTCTGTCATGGCATCCGCTGCTTCTTCGGCAGTCAGAGGGATGTTGCCGCGGATCCATTCTCTGTACATATCCGCTGATCCTCCCGCAAAGATCTGCAGCTGCAGAATTTCCTTTGATGTCATTGTTCTGACACGTTCACCGCCATGCGGATTTCCGCATTCGTAGATATTCTTCGCGGCATTGAAGCTGTAATCACGGATGAAGCGGTACAGGGAATTTGCGCCTTCTGTATCAAACAGAGGGACAAGCGGTTTCCAGTATTGCTGACCTTCTTTCAGCAGCATCAGAAACAGATCATGCATTGTATGAATAATCTGATCCTGTACATGCCTGTCCAGCAGGGAAGAGTAGTTGTAATTCATGACGTCATATTTGTCTTTGAAATGGCGGTAGAATGTCGCTCTTGAAATGCCTGCAGCCTTTACAATCTGAAAAACAGTGACGGATTCGAAGTCACCTTTCAATATCAGATCATTGAATGCATGCAGTATCTTTTCTTTCGTATTCTTCATGAGACAGTTCTGTATTATTGTCTCATTTTTTCTTCAATGCACAAGAAAGAAATATCAGTGTATGGCACAGCTGTATGACCGCGATGAGAAGACAATTCACAAACATGTCAATAATGTCCTTACGGAAGGAGAAACCGGAAAAGAAAGGAACACGCAAAAAATGCGTGTTCCAAAATCTGATATGCCAGTACCATTCTGCTCTCTGGATGTGATTATCTCTGTGGGCTACATGGTGCATTCGCAAAGAGGTGTGGAGTTCCGCAGATGGGCAACCAGTATTCTGAAACAGTACATCCTTCAGGGATATGCGGCTAATGAAAAACTGCTTTCCGCCCAAGGGAAAACGATTGAACTGCAGTCATGGATCATTGCCGGTTCATTTGAAGGAGAAGAAGATGAAGTACTGAAAGCAGTCAACGCAAACGGACCCGGTTTCCGCGTGCTGAAGAAAAAACAGGGCGATCCCCCACGTGGAGTCTGATTTTTATGTCAGTTTTGCAGCTTTGTCGGGATTTGACATAAAAAAAGACCGGTACATGGAATGAAAATTATGACAATCCTGTTATCGGATAAAAGAATGACATAAAAACAGGCTGCTCCATGAGAGAAAAGTTATGACAATCTCGAGAATAGTAATGCAATTGACATAAAAACGGATTCTGTTCCTAGTGAAAAGTTATGACAATTATGTAGAGTAGGGAGGAAATGACACAAATAAGCCTGAACGTGGCAATGCGATGGAATACATTTGTACTCCGACCCAGCTCAGACGATCTCCGGTAGCTCCTGCATAATAGGCGCATAAATGGAGACATTGGCTCCGGTACGCGGAAAAAGTGCGCGGTACAGAAAAAAGTGCTCATGATGCCGGATCGGGGTCGTTTCCCGTTCGACTTTTTTTATTGAACAATTTAATATTGGGACACATCGAAAGCGCGATCGATACAACCTTAAAAAGGAGATCTTCAGAAGGAAGGAGAACAAAATGGCTTACAGACAAAATGATTCCCAGAGCAGGAATGACCGGGTCCGTTACGATCTGATGGAGCGCATCGGCGTGCTCAGCAGAAAGGATAACGGCTGGACGAGAGAGGTGAATATCGTTGCGTGGAACGATGGCCCGGGGAAGGTGGACATCCGCGAGTGGGATCCCGATCATAAAAGAATGACCAGAGGAGTGACTCTGTTCGAGGATGAAGCCGAAAGGCTCACAAAAGTGCTGGCGAGGAGATACGGGTTCAGACTGACGGAAAGAGAATCACGTTCGTTCGCAGAACCGGTAGGCAGGCTGCCGGAGGAGGCAGAGGAAAGACCTGCAGAACCGGTTTACGATACAATGGCCGCCGCTGCAGATGCAGTCGAGCAGGCCGCGGAAGTGGCTGAGGGAGCTGCTGATGTCCCGGGTGCGGCGGCCGCCCTATAGCGTCACCTGCAGTCTGTGATGTTGACCGAAATGCGCAATGAATGATAGACTCAATTGACAATAAAGAGTTTTGATCACAGTAACAGAATCTAACGGAGCACACCGGAATACAATACACACACATGAAAGTCGCATTTCACACATTGGGCTGCAAAGTGAATCACTACGAGACGGAGGCCATTAAAGAGGCCTTCGTTTCCCGTGGCGCGGAAGTGGTCGGCGAAGAAGAATTCGCA
>CACWLH010000120.1 GCA_902761625.1 uncultured Erysipelotrichaceae bacterium | reverse complement strand
CATTAACAACAAAACAGATTTTCATATGAGCATACGAACGATAAGAAAAGGAACTGCCAGGACAAGCGAGGAAAAGATCAGAACAGCAGTACTGTCTTTGACCCTCATAGAGAGTGCGTTGACCGCAAACCCGCTCAGTATAATAATCAGATATCTCAAGGCAATGATCATTATTACCAGCATGCCTATGCTTATGAAAGATGGTATTCTGGATAGAATTATGAGATTTGAACAGGATTCCGGAAGATGCGGAAGACTGTATATACCTGCGGTTCTTATATATTGAGGCAAAGAGAAAATCAAAGTGATCATCAGGCATATTGCAAGCATATAACGAAGCTTATATCTTTGTATTTCTTTCTCTTTTCCATACGCTCTGATCAGGCTGATCACATTGGTTTCATATTCTTTTGAATGGATTCCCGCAAAAATAAGACACACAGCAAGTATACCTGCCGTCATATTGAGAAGATCCCTGCGTACGCCCTCTTTTCCAAAAAGCTCCTCATACCCGGTGCTGTAGATAAAAACTCCGTCTTCAGAAAGAGCTTCATATTGCGCCGCAGCCTTTTCAAATCCATTCTGTGCCTGAAGCTGCTGCTCAATACTTTGAGCAATGATCTGCGCTGACTCAGAACCGCTTTGAATCAATACGGACAGTCTTTCATTCAGCTCGTCGAACTCCTCACGTTTTTCACGAATGTACTGTTCTTTTTCTTCACTCTTTGGCCCATCAAGAACAAGCGATGCGGAATGATAGGATGCTTCATACTGACTGAAGGAATAAGAATATAAGAATGCCGCTCCGCCTGATGAAACCGCAAGCAGTAAAAGAACCAATATTCCGCTCTGAAAGAGAGAAATTTTGATTCCTTCATTTCGGAAAAGAGAATATGTCAGAACATTATATCGGATAAATCCTGCCGGCGGTTCCGCTTCAGTGATTTCACTGTTTATAAACACCAGCCTGCCAAAATACAGTAAAAGCACAGACAGAGCCATGCAAAGCGCAGCTGCGCATATCCATCGCGGTACAGGATGACTGAAAATATCCATGCATATATACCCGTTAGTCAGTGCATAAAGGTCCAGCAGTTCTTTCATACTGAGCAGTCTTGCTGAAAGAGAAGATGACAGACCGGCAGCGAATGAGACTGCGGCAGCTGACAACGCCACAAGCACAGTCATGACAGTCGTTTTAAACAGTATACTGAGCAGAACCATGAAAGAAGATATCGCAAGCAGGACAATGATCTTCCATATGAGCCACAGAAAAAGATACTGTCCAACATGTAACGAATACGGAAATGCCTGCATTCCATAGACTGACTGCACTGATGCTTTCATATTGCCGGTGCCGACATAAAGAACTGAAATGATATAATCCAGACCGTAAATCAATACCGCGGACAGAATCGCAGCAAACAATACTACAAATACTTTATTCCTGTATAGATCATTCTTCCCTTTCTTCAATGTATTCAGAAGAATACGCATTCCCTTGCGGTCATCTTCCCCCATGATCATCATGGCAAAGGAAACAGACAGCATCACCGCAAACAGATCTGAAATCTTCCATTTGTTAAAAAGCTCTGCAGTTCCGTGGAATGTATCATCTGTTTCCGTTCCCTTCAATTTTGTATACACTGCTGCAGCTTTCCGCATATTCCTGTTTTCGAAAGAATCTTCATCCCCGAAAATACCCGAATCCAGGCGGAGCATCGTTTCGTCAATCAGAGAATTCAGATAATTCGGATACGCCGCGATTGTATTCTTTCTTTCCAGCACTTCGCTCAGCAGATGATAATCAGAATAAAGATTTCCGGTGATATAGCTTTCTTCGTCTGCTTTCATTGAATCACCGGAAAGAATCAGTTCATTCATTCTTTCCTGATATATTTCAGCCAGTGCCTGCGGATTGTCAAATCTGTAAGTTTCTGAAATATCTGAAATGGAGTATTCCGCCCCGGAAAGACACTCTCTGCGGAACAGATACCCATTAAAAAAAACACAGAAAACAAGAAGCAGGACCAGAATACGATTGTGCGAAATCTTCCGGAGTTCAGCAATCATATCTGTGCCTCACCGAAGTAATACATGTAAACATCTGATAAAACAGGACGGACCTGTTCACAATACTCAAGCGGTCTGCCATCGCTGATTACTCTTACCGAAACACCCTGACTGTTTTTTGCGATTGCACAGACAGTATATATTTTATACAGCCTTTCCAGTTCTTCTTCCTTTGAATAAACTGTCCAGACTTTCCCTTTCAGACTTTCGGTCAGCTTCTGAACTGTATCTTTGCGCAGAACCTTTCCTTCTTTCAGAAGGATGATTTCACCTGCTATAAATTCCACATCCGATGTCACATGCGTCGATATCAGTACTAAGCTGTTCAGTGCTTTCTCGGAAATCATATTACTGACAATGATGCGCTGCTTCGGGTCCATGCCAGCGGTCGGTTCATCCAGAATCAGGATCTTCGGATCATTGAGCATTGCCTGTATTAACATGAGCCGCTGCTTCATTCCGCCCGACCATGTGCGTATTTTCCGGTTCCTTACATCATAAAGGTCAAGTCGTTTCAGATATGTTTCGATCTGTTCTTCTGCGCTGCATCTCTTCATATCTTTCATGGATGCAATGTACCTTAAAAAATCAATTCCCGTAAAATCAGAATATAATGCGGCACTCTGAGGCATATAGCCAATTGAAGAACGGATTTCTTTACTTGCTTCACTTATCTCTCTGCCATCAAAAAGGATTCGTCCTTCACTTGGTTTCAGGTTGCCGGTGATCAGATTCATCATCGTGGATTTTCCTGCTCCATTTGGGCCAAGCAGTCCATAAATACCTTCTTCCAGCTTCAAAGAGATTCCGTTCAGCGCGGTCTTTTCTCCGTATCTTTTAGTAATGTTTTCAAATCTGAGCATCATAGTCACGACCTCGTGCTGATTAGTTTCCGGCAGGAAATGCCCGATCATATCTGCCATCATAGAAATCCTGTTTCTTAATCAGACATTCACCATGATCCGTATAACCAAAAAACAAATCCTTACTCTCCCGGTCAATACCGAAAGTCATATAATTATCCGGATTCTCCAGCTGTCTTTCATTTGATCCATCCAGATCAGCACACCAGAGTTCCAGATGATCGTTTCTGACAAGCCAGAATACTTTGGCATCATAAATGAAGTAGTTGATGATATCGCTGTGCTCAAGGATTTCCGTATATTCACCTGTAGTTATGTCATAACGGCGGACAGCATCACCGAATGGCAGAACAAAGTACTGACCAAAACTGATTGATGGTTCCGATGGGGCAATCATATCTGAATCATCATTTCCGGCAATTACAGTCTGAGATAAAGATTCCGTATCAAAAATGACTAATTCAATACAGATTTCAAGAGAAGAAAGGTAATTCTGATAATCTTCCTGAGTCCCTTCCCACTCATCAAAAGGAATGACTTCTGCAGAATAGCTATGCATCAGCAGTATTCTGTTCTCATAACCGCCGAGATAGCTCCAGCTCTCGTATGCGTCTGCGGACCAGCTGAGTATTTCTTCTTCTTTGCCTGTATTCAAATCAATCTTCAGTATTGAATCCTTTCCAAACTGCCGGTAATTGCTGTCAAAGGTATTCTCCATATAGTAAACATATGCATTTCCTCCCGTACACCCACCCAGTGAGAGGGTATGAGAGGACTCCTGAGAGGCTTTGTATTCCAGATATGTTTTCCTTTCTCCGGTCTTCTGATCAAGTGATTTGAATGATGCTGAGCCACGATCATAAACAGTAAAATACCAGACACC
>CACWLH010000119.1 GCA_902761625.1 uncultured Erysipelotrichaceae bacterium | reverse complement strand
TCCGTCCGGTGTGTCATAGTCATTGCCGAAGACATGAACGATTTCCAGCTTGCCCGCGGCAACCTTTGCCACATAGGGAAGCAGGTTGTTGGGAATGCCTTTGGGATCCTCACCGATTAATCCGCTCTCATGCGCACCGATGGGATTGAAATATCTTAATAACATGACTTTCCAGTCATTGTCCGATTTCCAAAGGTCCGTGAGGATTCTTTCCTGCATGGATTTGGTTTCGCCATAAGGGTTTGTTGTAACACCTTTGGGGCATTCCTCAGTGATCGGAATGAAGGCGGGATCGCCATAGACCGTCGCGGAGGATGAGAAGACGATCTTCTTGCAGTTGTGATTACGCATGACGTCAGTCAGAACCAGGGTGGAGACCAGGTTGTTGTAATAATATTCAATCGGTTTGCGGGTGGATTCGCCGACCGCCTTGTATCCGGCAAAGTGAATCACGGCATCGATGCTTTCCTTTTCAAACAGATCATTCAGTGCCTCTCTGTCACAGACATCGATTTCATAGAACTTCGGACGTTTTCCTGCGATTTTCTCAATGCGGTCAATGACCAGTGCTTTGGAATTATAAAGGTTGTCAGCGACGACAACATCATAGCCGCTTTCAATCAGTTCGACACATGTATGGCTGCCGATGAAACCGGCGCCGCCTGTCACAAGAATACTCATGGTTTTATTTCTCCTTTTTTACAGATCAATGATATCATCTGAAAACGTCTAAATCCGGAATTCTTCGTCAAATTTGAAAAGAATAATGAACGTGCGATGTTTTTTTAGTATACTGTCTTTATGGTTAAAGAAAAACTGGAAGAAATACTGAGCCGCGAAGAAAAAGACAGCGCTGATTACAAAACAGCCCTCTGGCTCAAAGATCACTTATCTGTGATTTCATCACAAACACTCAAGTCCACGGCTGAACAGTGCGATGTCTCGGCAACAATGCTTTCAGGACTGGTTCATTCAATGGGATTCAACGATTACCGTGAATTCCGTGAAGCGTGCCGCAGTTTTGAACCGGCGGCTGCTTCATACCGGAGAATTCTGTTCTCAGATGAAAAGAGTCTGGCGGACAATATCGAAATGATGTCCACGAAGAAGATTGAGAACATTCTCTACTGCACGGAAAGAATCGGTCAGGACCGTATGCGTGAGCTCGTGCGTGCCATCATGAAGGCAAGAAGAATCTATATCTTTGCCCAGGGCTACACACGTCCGCTTGCTCATTATCTGAGAACCGAACTGCTGCTGTATAACAAGGACGTAGTGATCACAGACAGGCAGATGGAAAATGATTACCGCCCGGCTGCGGATGATCTGTTCATCTTCCTGAGTATTATCGGTCAGGCATTCCGTCTGAATCCGGAGATCGCGGTCAGAGTCAATTCGATCCGCGCAAACAAATGGCTGATCACCTGCAACGAGGATCTTGAATTCAGCGGAGAGCGCTGGGTGGTTCCGACAAAGGACAGCGATTACAGTGAATTCGCAATCAGACATGCGCTTGATCTGATGCTCGCTCTGATCCAGAAACAGGAAAACGAATAGTGATAGGAAGACTGTGATTCCGTTTTGGCACACAGTCTTTTCATATGGCCTTTCTTTCTTTAACGCGCTGAATCGTGTATGATATTTTACGCGGTTCAATTCAGTGAAATAAAGAAAAGAACACGATTTTGTGAAATGATGAAAAGGAGGAATCATGATATGAAAATCGGATGTGTGAAAGAAATCAAAAACAACGAATACAGAGTCGGACTGACACCTGACAATGTAAAAAGCTATATCGCCGCGGGCCATACCGTGATGATCGAAAAAGGCGCCGGATGCGGATCCGGATTTGAAGACGCTGAATATATTGAAGCAGGAGCTTCCATCGTTGAAAACGCAAAGGATGTCTGGGCGGATGTGGATATGATGGTCAAGGTCAAGGAACCGCTCCCCGAAGAATACGGCTATTTCCGCGAAGGCCTGATCCTTTACACCTATTTCCATCTGGCTGCTGACCGTGAACAGATGGATGCGCTGCTGGCCGGAAAAGTCACCGCAGCCGCTTATGAAACATTAAAGGAAAAGGACGGCAGTCTGCCGCTGCTGGCTCCGATGAGCCAGATCGCAGGCCGTCTCTCCATCCAGGAAGGCGCCAAATATCTGGAAAAGAGATTCGGCGGCGCCGGTATCCTTCTGGCAGGTGTGCCGGGAACTCCCAAAGCGCACGTGGTGATTCTGGGCGGCGGTACCGTCGGTGCCAACGCATGCAGAATCGCAGTCGGCATCGGTGCGGATGTCACCATTCTTGATATCAATCTGAAGCGTCTTGAAGAGCTCGACAACATGTTCGGAGCGAGAATCCAGACTCTGGTTTCCTCTGAATCCAACATTGAAAAAGCAGTCAGGGATGCGGATCTTGTCATCGGTTCGGTTCTGGTTCCGGGCGGCTCCACTCCCAAGCTGTTCAGAAAGAAATATCTGAAAGAGATGAAGCCGGGTTCCGTGTTTGTCGATGTCGCCATCGACCAGGGCGGCTGCGGTGAGTCAAGCAGAGTGACCACCCATGATGATCCGGTCTATGTCGAGGACGGGGTTGTCCATTACTGTGTCGGCAATATGCCCGGTGCGGTTCCGCGCACTTCCACCATCGCTTTGACCAATGCGACAATCCGCTATGGTCTTGAGCTGGCGGCCAAGGGTGTTGAAAAGGCAAGCATGGAAAGCGATGTGATCGCATCTGCCATCAACACATACAAAGGCAAAGT
This sequence comes from uncultured Erysipelotrichaceae bacterium, assembly GCA_902761625.1. Lineage (GTDB taxonomy): Bacteria > Bacillota_I > Bacilli_A > Erysipelotrichales > Erysipelotrichaceae > Bulleidia. The sequence goes on along the minus strand of CACWLH010000119.1, from coordinate 1,062 downwards.
GACCTGCCGTGCACTGGCGGACAGCTTTGACGATGTGGAATACACGGATCTGAAAACCCTGATCGGCTGAACAGGACCGTCAGTGACGGGCTGATCCGCGGATTCTTCCGTTCCGCCAAGGCGGAAAATACAAAACTGCAGATTCATTTACCGGAGGTGAAGTCATGAAAATCATGACCGTTGACAATGAAAAACTCGCCCTTGACGGCCTGGGAAGAACGATTGCGAAAGTGGTTCCCGATGCGGAAATCACGGCGTTCCGCGATCCCACGGAAGCGTTGGAATATGGCAGAAGCGAAATGATTGATATCGCTTTTCTGGATATCCACATGTTTCCGCTCAATGGCGTGGAGCTGGCAAAGCAGCTGAAAAAACTGAATCCGGCGGTCAATATCATCTTCACCACCGGTTACAGCGAATATACCGGGGAAGCGATGAAACTTCATGCCAGCGGCTATATCATGAAGCCGGTGACCATGGAGAAGGTAAAGCGTGAAATCGAAGATCTCCGCTATCCTGTGCGCAAGCCTGCCAAGCCAAGACTCACCGTGCAGACCTTCGGCAATTTCGAGGCATTCGCAGCCGGCGAACCGATTCATTTCGCATATACCAAAACCAAAGAGCTGCTTGCCTATCTGATCGACCGCAGAGGCTCCCTTTGCACAAACGGCGAGATCATGGCAATCCTCTGGGAGGATGATGCCAATGAGCGTCACACCTCGTATCTGAAAAACCTGCGCAAGGATCTTAAAAACACGCTGGAAGGGCTTGGCCTGACGGATGTTCTGATTCAAAGGCGCGGCATGATCGGAATTGTGCCGGATGAGATCGAATGTGATTATTATGACTGTCTTGCCGGCAAGCAGGAAGCGATCATGAGTTATGGCGGGGAGTATATGGCCCAGTATTCCTGGGCTGAATACACCCATGGCGAACTCGAACGCATGATATGAAAAAAATGGAATTTCATTAGTGAACGCAGGAGACCCCGTCCATAATCTCTGATTTGGGCGGGGAGGAATGCGTTCCTGCTTTTTTCTCCTCATATATTGCATTCCTTAT
>CACWLH010000118.1 GCA_902761625.1 uncultured Erysipelotrichaceae bacterium | reverse complement strand
TGGTCATGATCATTGCGCTGGCAGTCCCCGTTACTGCTTCTGCGGATGCTACGGAGATTTCCCTCTGGACTTACCCGATCGGCAAATGGGGTGATGAAGCGACCATCAAGACCTTCACAGATGCCTTTGAAGCAGAAACCGGCATTAAGGTCAAGGTTGAGTTGCTTGCCTACGGCGGAGATGGAGACAACAAGATTAACGCCGCAATTGCAGCCGGTCAGGCTCCTGATATGGTCATGGAAGGACCCGAGCGTCTGGCTGTTCAGTGGGGCCTGCAGGGCCACATGGTCGACCTGAGCGATATGCTCGATGCAACAGACCTGGAAGAGATCAATCCCTCCACACTGGCTGCATTCACGATTGCTGATGGCACACTCACCGGCTATCCTCTCTGCATGAATGCACACTGCATGGCCATCAATGTAGATGCTTTTAAACGCGCCGGAGCTGACCAGTATGTGGATCTCGAGACCCGCACCTGGACGACGGAAGGCTTTATCGAAGCAGTCAAAGCGCTCAATGCTGCAGGCAATGATACAGTCGCCGCGGTCTTCTGCAATGGCCAGGGCGGTGACCAGGGCACCCGTGCTCTTGTAAATAACCTCTATAGTGGCCTCTTCATCGATGAAGCCCGTACCGGCTATCAGTGGAACTCCGAAGAGAATGTCAAGGCTCTGCAGACTCTGTATGACCTGGACGGAGTGAACTTCGACGCTTCCATCGCTGGCGGCGACGAGATGAAGCTCTTCCGTCAGGGCATCCTCAACATGGCTTTCTGCTGGAACATCAGCGGACACAAGAATACTGATGACGGAAATGAAGTTGGAAAGACTCTCACCGGAGATGAAGTTGCATTCATGAACTTCCCGACTGACGATGGCAATGTTGCTCTCTGCGGTGGTATTTGGGGCTTCGGTATCTTCGATAACGGCGATGCGGATCGCATCGAGGCCTCCAAGCAGTTTATCAAGTACGTCTGCGACAGCGACAAGACCGCTGAGGCAGTTGTGGCGTCCAGCTTCTTCCCTGCCCGTACTGCCGCTGAGGGTAATGACCTCACTGGAATCTTCGCGGATGATGAAGACATGAACGTCTACAATGCAACCATCATGCCGAACCTGGGCGACTATTACACCATTACCAACGGATTTGCAGATGTTCGCACTCTCTGGTGGAATATGCTTCAGGAGATCGGCGCAGGTGCTGACATCGCAGAAGCTACTGCAAACTACACTGCTCAGGCAGATGCGACTCTTGGCTAATCAGACTGAAGAGGCCTTGTAAGCTCGTCATTGTTACAATCGCGCCTCTCACCGCCAGCGCGGTGGGAGGCGCTTCTAAAACACGAAATACATTAAAAATGGGGTGTGAATGTGCGTCAAACAATGAGCCCTGAACTTCGACGTAGGGAGACCATCTCCGGATATCTCTTTCTGTTGCCAAGCCTGGTTTTCTTTCTTGGGTTTGTTGTGATTCCAATGGTGATGTGCATCATTACCAGCTTTACGGATGCGACAATGAACTCCAACCAGCCGGACGTGTTTATCGGTCTTGCCAACTATAAGGAGCTGTGGCAGGATCCAATTTTCCTGAAGGCGTTACGTAATACTATTATCATTGTTGTGGTGAGTGTTCCGGTCGTATGCATCTTTTCCCTTTGGGTTGCCTCTGCGATCTTTAATATGAAAGAAGGCCCGTTGAGCTTCTTCCGTGTGGTCTTCTACCTTCCTGTTGTTACAGGCTCAGTTGCCGTCACGGTTGTATGGAAGTGGATGTACTCAAACTATACCGGTATCATCAATTATGTCCTGAAAAACGGCGGCATCATAGACAAAAATATCAACTGGCTCGGTGATCCGAAGTATGCACTGGCCTGTATCATTATCATCCTGCTGACGACTTCGGTTGGCCAACCTATTGTTCTGTATGTTTCTGCACTTGGAAATGTGGATAATTCATTGGTAGAAGCAGCAGAGGTGGACGGCGCAAATAATACCCAGGTGTTCTGGAAAATCAAGTGGGCGCAGATCATGCCGACCACGCTGTATATCCTTGTGATCACAACCATCAACTCTTTCCAGTGCTTTGCACTGATTCAGCTGCTGACCAGCGGCGGACCAAACCACGCAACGGATACTATTATGTATTATATTTACTACACTGCCTTTACCAGATTCCGTTTCGGCTACGGCAATGCAATGGGTGTGGTTCTGGCGATATTCATTGCGATTCTCTCGGCAGTACAGTTCCGCCTGGCTAAGGAAAAGTAGGGGAGGAATGAGTCATGAGTAAAAAGAACGGAGCCTCTACCGGCTACAGAGTGTTCAGCTGGATCATTCTGATCCTTCTGGCTTTCTTCTTCCTGTTCCCACTGTACTGGATCATTACCGGCGCCCTGAAAACCCCGGCAGCCATCAATGCAGCAAAGCCCCAGTGGTGGCCCAGCGAGTTCACGCTACGCAATTTCCAGGTGCTTTTTTCCAAACGCAGTGCTCCTCTCTTCCAATTTGGAAGTCTGGTAGGGCCGACTGTCCCGGGGGCAATCCGTTGGCTGCTGAATACGGTGTTTATGGCGGTCATGGCCATGATCCTCACCTGCATTACAGCGGCCATGGCAGGTTATGCTCTTGCAAAAAAACGTTTTGTCGGTCGAGCACTCCTCTTCTCGCTGATCGTGGCGGCGATGGCCTTACCAAAACAGGTCATCCTGATACCGTTGATCCGTGAGATGAGCAAGCTCCACCTGTATGATACAATCTGGTCCGTTATTTTCCCAACAGTCGGCTGGCCGTTCGGCGTGTTTCTGATGAAGCAGTTCTCAGAGGGGATTCCGGGAGAAATGCTGGAAGCGGCCCGCATCGACGGTGCCAGTGAGTGGAAGACGTTTACAACGATTGTCTATCCAATGGTGAAGCCGGGTGTTGGCGCTCTGGCCATTTTCACCTTCATCAACAGCTGGAACGATTACTTCCTGCAGCTGATCATGCTGGCGAGCAATGTGAATTATACTATTTCACTTGGTATCGCCACAATGCAGGCGGAAAACTCCACGGACTACGGCCTGATCATGGCTGGTGCGACGCTGGCAGCGATCCCGATCATTATCGTATTTGTAATTTTCCAGAAATACTTTACCAAGGGCATCACCATGGGCGCAGTTAAGGGTTAACTTAGAGAAAACGGAGAAGACGAAAGAGAAATGAAAGAGAATCTGAAAAAATATCAGGGCATTTTTCCGGCGTTTTATGCATGCTATGATGAGAAGGGTGCGGTCTCCGCAGCCTCGACACGCGCACTGACGGAGTATCTGATCGGCAAGGGGGTTCAGGGCCTGTATGTGGGCGGCTCCTCCGGCGAGTGCATCTATCAGTCTGTTGCCGAGCGTAAGCTCGTTCTTGAGAACGTCATGGCGGTTGCAAAGGGGCGCATCGTGGTCATCGCGCATGTGGCCTGCAACAACACCGCCGACAGCATGGAGCTGGCGGCCCATGCGGAGAGTCTCGGGGTAGATGCCATTGCGGCAATCCCGCCGATCTATTTCCACCTGCCGGACAGAGCGGTGGCCAAGTACTGGAACGATATTTCGTCCGCAGCGCCAAACACCGACTTCATCATCTATAACATCCCGCAACTGGCGGGAGTTGCACTGTCCAGCGGACTTCTTCGCACGATGCTGCAGAATTCGAAGGTCATCGGTGTGAAGAACTCCTCCATGCCGGTGCAGGACATCGAGATGTGGCGCGACGAGGGCGCGATTGTCTTCAATGGCCCGGATGAGCAGCTTCTCTCCGGCCTCGCGGCCGGAGCGGTCGGCGGTATCGGCGGAACCTACGCCGCCATGCCGGAGCTGTATCTGAAGATCTTTGAGCTTGTCCGTGAGGGAAGAATCCCGGAGGCGAGAGAGATCCAGGACGCCTGCTGCCAGATGATTTACAAAATGTGCTCCGGGCAGGGAAATATGTACGCCATGATCAAGGCCATCATCCGTGAGATGGGCGGCCCGGATGTCGGCGGTGTACGTGCCCCGCTTTACCCGCTGCAGGAAGGGGATCTCGCCATCGCAGCAGAAACCGCAAAACAGATCCAGAATCTGATTGCAAAATACTGCTGAACAGAGTATTCTATTGGCAAACTTGGAAATGGCCTGAGTTTCAGGCCATTTCTCTTATGAGGTGAATGCAGATGCAATTTAAGAATGCGAATGT
>CACWLH010000117.1 GCA_902761625.1 uncultured Erysipelotrichaceae bacterium | reverse complement strand
TCGTCGTCTATCGTGACAATATCACCTATCTTAACGGCGCGTAATTCTTCAGTATAATCCTCAAAATATGCAGTACTCTCTTCTCCATTAACAATGATCCGCTCAGAACTAAATGTAAAATCTCCGACGCTCACATTGGCTGAAGCAAGAATTTCATGATCATTCTCCGGAAGCCTGCCTTCAATATTTTCATTCATGGCTTCTTCTGTCAGCAATCCGAAGTCTGTGGCTTTTACTTTTAAATCACCGCATGACAGCATGCCAAGGGAATAATAATCACGAAATTTCCTTTGATATGTCACATCTTTGATGACAGGAAGATCATCTGCATGAACGGAGACAGCATCACCCATCAGGACAATATACTGATTCTGCTCAAATGATGTATGTCCGGCACCAGTCTGTTCACTGTTGATCTCGATGTCTTTACCGTAGTTTTCAGGAAGAATATAGATACACAGGGCAGACATGAAAGCCATGAACCCTACTGTCAAAGCATGATGGGATATAAGATACTGCCATGCCATACGGGTTTTTGACTGCATTTTCAGCTTTTTGCGGTGAAATGTCAGGATCGGATGTTTATGCGCTTCAAAAGAACCCGTAAGTGATGTCTGTGAAGCCATCAAAAGAGGACGGATGATACCTGCCATAGTGATTGCCAGCAGCTGCAGAAAGAGTTTACTCGCTTCTGAAATATGCTGCAGATAATAAGTAATTGAGTAATAAGTGAATACATTCCACCGGATCTTAAGCCAGACTTCCAGCAGACTTGTCAGAAGCAAACCAATCAACAGTCCTCCGGTAATTGCAACGACACATATAAACAGTGTCTGAACAAATGACATTACAAATAGTTGTCCCGCTGTCATACCTATGCCTCTGAGCAGCGCGAATTCCCTTGTCCTCTTCTTCAGAGAGGAAGAATACATCAGATACATGATGATAATCACCAGGACAGCTGCGTACATTGTGGTAACCATATAATTGCTGCCTTCATTAACAATCGTACAATGGTTGTATCCCCATTGGTTGTATTGATAATTCAGATAAACATCCGAAGTAAGAATCTGATATATACCTTCATTGACTTTCAGACCGACACTTCTGTCAAAAAAGTAATAACATGTATTTCCCTCCTGATTGGATGTGTAAATATCCGGAAACATTTTCTGCGACTTATGTATGATACCGGATATTACATACGTATCATTTCGACCGCACACTTCCAGTAGGAGACTGTCTCCGACAGACATATGACAGTAATCTGCAAAAGAATCTGTTACACAGACTTCCCCGTCACCGGGAACAGTACCTTCTGTAATATTCAGCCTGCAGAGTTCAAACAGTTCTTCATCAGCGTGCCCGATCACATAATCATCATATGTCCCCTGAAGATACAGATATCCGGCATGAAGTCTGTCAGGATCCTGTTTCAGATCATCTCCGGGTTCATCTTCACTGTTGTAAATCTCTGTATTATAGGCAATCGCTGCCTGATAGTAATAAAGCTGTTTCTGTGGGATTTCTGCATACGCATACCATCTGCCATAACGTGCTTCGCAATACAGCTGATATAGTTCACGATAATGCTCAGTGCCCAGAAGATATGTGAAATACAGACCCGACACTATGACAATAATCAGAATCTGTATCACAGTTCTTCTCTTATGCATGAGCAGATCTTTGAAAGCCAAAGCAAATACTGTTTTATTCATAACATTCAACCTCCGGTATGACTCAGTCAGTTTTGCATACTGTCTTTCATGATCTTCCCGTCACTGATCAGGATAATCCTGTCCGCATTTTCCGCAATATTCAGATCATGTGTCACCATAACCACAGTCTGATGATACTGTCTCTGCATTTTTCTCAGCATCAGAATAACTTCCTTTGAGCTTTCTGCATCCAGGTTTCCCGTTGGCTCATCTGCGAATATAATCGACGGTTTTGAGGCAAGTGCGCGTGCAATAGCCACCCGCTGCTGTTGTCCGCCGGAAAGCTCATGAATATAGGAGTATCTTTTGTCATCCAGACCAAGGGCATGGATGATTTCATTTACATATTCCTCATCCTCCTTTCGGTTGTCCAGGTGGACCGGCAGCACGATATTCTCAATGACATTCTGTGCTGAGATCAGATTAAAGAACTGGAAGATAAAACCGACAGAGCGCCTGCGAAGCTTTGCCCGTCCGCTGTCACTGAGTTTCCAGATATCGGTGCCGTCAAGAATAACACTGCCCTGCGTTGGCTTAAGCAGACCGGCAAGCATATGCAGCAATGTGCTCTTCCCGCTGCCGCTCCGCCCGATTATCGCGGTAAGTTTCCCCTCCTCTATCTCCAGTGAGATATCACTGACTGCAGTTACACGATTGTCGTTATAACCGTAAGTTTTGATCAGGTGTTCCCCTGTAAGTATTGCTGTCATATCAATAATCCCTCCATTTTTCTGATATGAAGGCGCAATAAAAACAGCTGCGCCGCAAACGTGTTTTTGTATCGTTTATTTGCTGATCAGTGCGGTGATGCCGTCACCGTCGTTAAACACCATAAGTTCAAGACCATTCTTCTGTGCGGCATTTTTTGCAAAGTACAGTCCGTAGTGGAATTTGTCATCCTCACTTAAATGAAACGTAAACAGATTCTTCATTTTCTCCTGTGAAAGAGACTGGGCTTTGTTATGAATTCCACAGCTGCTCTGATCGATACGGATTGTAACCGGTGTACCGGTGTCTCCATGCTGTACAGCATTATCGATCAGACACTTAATCATTTTTTCAATATATGTCGGATCCGCAACGATGATCATGTCATCACTGCTTTCAATACCAAACTCATTGTCCGGATAAGACTGGATACAGTTTTCAATGATTTTTCGAATATTCAGTTCTTCTCTGATCAGTGTTATGGAAGTCTCTTCAAGTTTTGAGAGTGCCAGCATACGGTCGATCATTTCGTTCATCTGATTCCCTTTATCACGGATCTGACTGAGGTAATAGTCATTTCTGTCATCGTTGACATGATATTGCAGATTCTCTGCATAACCCATGATTGCTGACAGAGGTGTGCGCAGTTCATGTGCCAGTGCATTCATCGTATCCCGCCGCAATTCGCGGATCTGCTCCCTTTCGCTTCGTTTTTCGTTCAGAGCAGCTTTAAGTACCCAGGCTAACAGCAGTATGAACAGACCCAGAATATGAAGATTAATGCAGAATTTAATAGCTGCCTGCACTGGATGTGATGAAGATGCCACCATTGCCATACCAAGATCTGACAGCCTGTCCTCCGCAGGGATTGTTATTCTGAAATACTGTATATTCTTTGCAGGATACAGTTCTTTATTTATTTTAGGAACACTCACAACCGGTTCCTCATCATGGTATGTGAGTGTTGTATATGTGCCTGAAGCAGGCTGATAAACATAATCAATTGTTGGCTCTTCTTCACCGGTGAATGATTTCAGTGCTTCCTGCAGATATGTATCATTCTGCCACTTTTTCCAGTTTTCGATTCCGGAAAACATACCCGGCAATTGTAATTCAGCCCGGATCCACCGCTTCGTATTACTTTCCAGCCATATTCTCTGATCATATGTGTTTCCTTTATAATCAACAATCCGTATACCACAGATCCGGTTATGTTGATCAATGAGGAGGTGTGTCTGAGTATATCCAGCCATATTTCTGGTAAAAAACTCTGCGATCTTTTTGCATGCATCTGCATATTGTTCCTGATCATCCGGCTGATATAAATATGTATTAGTTCCTTCAGTAAGATAGATACGATTTCCCGTTCGAATGACAGTATTATTATCAGTGAAACAGAAGGCAAACGAAACGATCTGGTCATCACGAAGATATACCGAATTCAGCACATTGTCATAAGACTTCGCGTCACTATGCTCCAAACTGTAATTGATAATGTCACCATAGTATTCTGCGATCGCATCAGACAGACTGCAGGTAAACTGATACCTTATGAAGAGATAGAATCCAATGATTGAAACAAAGAAAAACCCTGCATAAGCTATCAGCCATGACCTGCGGTCGTATCTGAAGCGACGTATCCAATTGATCACCTTTCCCTTCCAGTCATAGATCAGTGAGTTCATTTCAATTCCTCCGCAGAAAGGCGGAATCTGTATCCGGTCTTGTACACTGTTTGAATACATTCGCGATAGCGGCCAAGGATCTTTCTTAGCTTGCGGATATGATCATCTACGACCCGTTCGTCTCCATCATATGCATAGCCCCAAAAACGGATCAGCAGCTGTTCACGGGTATAGAGTCTTCCGGCATTCTCCGCCAAAAATACAAATAATTCATATTCTTTATAAGGCAGCATAGCTTCACGGCCATCAATGATCAGCATATGCCTCGAAGGATCAACCTGGATTGGCCCGTACTGAATCATTTCATCCATCTTTCCCGCACGTCTTTGTATAGCTTCCATCTTTGCTTGCAGAACCGGCAGTGAGAATGGCTTGGTGATATAATCGTCGCCACCCATTGCGTATCCATTGAGTTTGTCAGCTTCTGAAGTCCGGGCAGTAATAAAAAGAACAGGTACCGAGAATTTCTGCCGCAGCTGCTGGCATACATCAAACCCACTTAGATCGGGAAGATTAATATCAAGTAATATTAACGCAGGAAGGATATTATCCATGTATTCCAGAGCTGTTTTTCCGTTTTCTGCAGCGATCACGGTCCAGCCATTTGCAGAAAAGTAATCATACATGATCTCCCGCAGAGCTTCGTCATCCTCCACAATAAACAGATTCTGTTTCATCGCTTCCACCTCTTTACATCTATATCGTAAATCAGGATTATGGCTTTTTTGTGGTAAAAACGAAAAAGAGACTTCCAAAGAAAAATGTGGTTCTTTGAAGGATATCAAAATGGTATTTGCCAGTGGTATTGTAATAAAGAAAACCAGTTAAATATCATTGACTGTTATGGTTGCTGGCGGGATACCTAGCATTTTTTCAATATCTTTGATCTTCATATTTGCCACTACATATCTGTACTATGAACTGTATTCCATTGTTTCCGAAGATTTGCAAAAACAACACGGATTGCAATTTGCGGATAATATCTGCAGCGTGATAAGACGGTACAAATCCGAGGATGATGAATCCCATTATTATGATGTGATCGAAAAGTATGTGAAAGAAGTTTGATTTTTCTCTATTTGTTCTAAACTGTAATTAGAAAAAGGTATGGCCTCCCGGCGATCTGTTGCGGGGTGTACGCGTAAACGTAGGACCATATCCTTTTTTCTTTTTGTTTATACAATTATTCAACATATGAAGAGTGCATGGTACTTCAGGAAATGATTAAAGAAACTGGTTATGTCCTAATTTGCATTCATTAAGACATCAGCACAGAATAATTCATTTTGTTCATAGAATTCCGCA
>CACWLH010000116.1 GCA_902761625.1 uncultured Erysipelotrichaceae bacterium | reverse complement strand
GCGTACCGTGAATGGGGAGACAGTCTTCTGTATGACGGCAAATATGAAGAAGCCATTGATAAATATCTCAATATGACTGACAGTTCGGATGATATTGCAAATGCATATACAGTATGGTCTGATCAGCTGGTATCAGAAGGTGATTATGAATCCGCAGCGAAAGTGCTGGAAAGCGGAAAAGAGAAATACCCTGAAATCAGCGGCGAACTGGATTATCAGGCTGAATATGTCAAATCCGAACAATATATTGCCGGTCTGAAAAACGATCTCAGGACAATTGTCAAAAAAGTGGACGAAGGCAAATTCTCCGAAGCATTGAAAATGATAGATACATTGAACAGTTCTGCGGAGGATATCAAATCTAACGTAGGCTCATTTCCTCTGATCGTGGATGTGGATGGAGCGAAGTACAGCAAAGTCGGACTTTATAAACCTTACAGTGCTAGATTTGCAGTCTATTATGGTGAATATTCCGAAAATGATCGGGAAGGAAACGGAATGTATCTTTGCAGATTCTCAAATGATGCTGAAGAAAATCGTTATGAGTATACCGAAGGCGAATGGAAAAATGATAAGCCAAATGGAATCCAGAACAGATACGACTGGCAATTTGAAAATGGGAAAACGGTATATGACAACAAGCTTCACTGTAATACTGACGATGGCATTTTCAATGGCAATCTGCTGTGGACGGATAACCTCACCGGTATAACTTACAAAGGCACCTTTGAAAATGGACTCTTCAAACTTCTTGATACCCGTCCGGATGGAGCAGGTGTCATGTATGTCGTCGTCCAGACTGACGACGGTAATTATCTTGGCTACAATGATGAGCAATCCCTGTCCAATCAATGGAGTATTTATGGATTCGGCGATTAACCGGACCATATTTGAAAAAGACGATGATGAGAATTCAATATCTCTCTTACCTTCCAAAATGAGAAACACGCTCCGTATTTCTGATCCGTTGTTTCAGATAACGAATGGACCATACAGACTTGCATATTAATATCCGAAAAACATATGACAGAAAACAACCCGAAAACTGAATATTTTGTATGCGATAAATGCGGAAGTATTGTTCCGGTTTTTAATGACGGCAGCCGCGTTGTGTGTCCTTCATGCGGCGTTGTTTTCTCCGAAAAAATGCTGAAACAGGCCAGGGAGAAACAGCTGCAGGCTCTGCGTAACAGGCTCATTGAACCCTCAGTGCGGCCGATCGAAATGACCCTGGCTCCTGTTTCAGAAGATGAAAAGCCTGAATTTGTGATTGAGAACGGCTGTCTGCTCAGCTGCAGCGGCAATGCGGCAAGAATTGAGATTCCTTCTGATGTCACCTCGATCAGCCCGAAGATTTTCGACAAATGCAAAACAATCCGGGAAGTCATCATCCCGGAAGGCATCACATATATTCCGCGCGGCGCATTTCAATATTGTACAAATCTTGAGAAAGTACGACTTCCCGAAACCCTGAAAACAATTGAATCCAATGCATTCAAGGAATGCCGGAATTTAAAAGAAATCAGTCTTCCCCCTTCCATTATGAGAATCGGAACGGATGCTTTTTTCAATTCATATTATCTGGATTACGGCGTTCTTTTTGAACGGCCGGCAAAGTGCGGTAAATCCATTGCGATCGCTGACTCATGGCTCAAAGACGAATATATCAAAGTTCTCAGCTCAGAAGCTCCGGACTTACGCAGACATACATGGCAAAATCCATTTGCGAAACTGTTTCCCTCTTTCTCAATCAAGCCCCCGAATTCCATGATACTGATCCTGATTTATTTTATATTGATTAATACCTTAGGATTGGCTGCATTGTTAAAAAACCAACGGCCAAACCATATATCACATCATTTCGGCAATACGGATGTGCAAACCGCCAATGAACCGGTATCAGAAACGAGTGATGCGGAAGAAGCAGAGAAAAGCAATACGAATGTACAGACACAGAGCGATGCAGTGGCTGCCGCAAAACAACATCTTGAATATTCATATTATTCGCACAGCCGCATGGTTGAAACGCTCATGGAAAAGGATGGTTTCTCACATGATCTGGCTGTTTATGGAGCCGATCATTGCGAGGCTGACTGGAATGAACAGGCCGCATTGCAGGCGGCAACACGTTTGAATGATCGGACTTCTGTCTACTCCCCTTCAAATCTGATTTATGAGCTTGAATATTACGGATTTACACATGATGAAGCGGTTTATGGTATGGGACATTGCAACGCTGACTGGACCAGACATGTTGAAGAATTTGCCAGGCTGCGCATTGAACAATCACCGCAATCATATAAAAATCTTGTTACAACGCTCACAGAATATGATGGATTCACACACGAACAGGCGGTTCATGGTGCTGATCAGTGTGGGGCTGACTGGAATGAGCAGGCCGAAAGATCAGTCAGGTGGCATCTTGAAAATGATTCATACTCATATTCGGAAATGATTGAGATCCTCACAGAATACGATGGGTACACAAAGGAACAGGCTGTTTATGGAGCTGATCATTGTGAGGCTGACTGGTTTGAACAGGCTGAAAAACAGGCAAGGAAAACGATTGAAATAACGCCTTGCTCATATGCATCTCTGGTTCGTTTCCTTTCTGATATGTACGGGTTCACACAGGAAGAAGCTGTTTACGCTGCGGATCATTGCGGTGCTGACTGGTTTGAACAGGCTGAACTGACCGCAAAAGAATACTATGATCACGTTTCTTCAGAAACAGGAACGCCTCCTTCATACGATGAAGTGAAAGAACTACTGACGAGTAATGAATTTACAGAAGAGCAGGCCGTTCATGGTGCTGAATCAGTATGCCGGTAAAGAAGACTGATACAAAACAGATATGACAGAGACAAAAAAGAAACCGGTATATTGGATATGCGATGAATGCGGATGTGAAGTCCCGTTCTCAGGCAATGACAGCGATACCGTATGTCCTTCATGCGGTTCAAGAATTTCAGGCGAAAAGCTGACACAGATCCGCAGGGAATTGAACAATGCGAATACTCCTCAAAGCATGATTCGAAATGAATCTTCTGAATCCGTTATTTCAGATAATGATCACAGAAAGTATATTTATGAAGATCTCGTCCGCCTTCTTAATGCCATCCTGAATTCTAAATTATCCGCCGGTAAACATCCTTTGCCGGATTATGAAGTTCCCAAAAAAGAACCGGATCTGATGATTCAGGACGGATGCCTGGTCCGCTATAACGGTTCTAAAAACAGAGTTGAGATACCTTCAACCGTCACATCGATCAATCCGTATGCATTCAGCGGCTGCAAAACAATCCGGGAAGTTGTTATTCCGAATGAAGTGAAAGTGATTCCCAGATACGCATTTGAAAACTGTACAAATCTTGAGAAAGTGATCCTGCCGAAGAAGCTGGACACGATTGAGACCTGCGCATTCAAAGGGTGCGAAAATCTGAGTGAAATCAGTCTTTCCCCGTCCATCCGGACAATCGAAAAACATGCATTCTATGATACGGGCAAAGTGAATTATGAAACCATGTTCACAAGACCTGCCCGAACCAATACCTTCATTTCCATCGCCGACCAATGGCTGAAGGATGAATACGGCAAAGTACAGAAAAAATTCACTCCGGAAACACCCGAAGCTGTTAATAAGAAGACTCCGCTGTATGTATATGCAATTGCGGCTGTGCTGCTGATTGCACTCATCAGTGCGATCAACGCCGCTGCCCCTCGTGCTTCATCAGGAAATATCAGCGGTGCACAAAACAGCGCAGTTGGGACTGAAACATCCTCAAAAAAGACAGAATCTGTGACAACTGCACCATCCTCAACGGAGTCAGAGGCATTATCCAAAGCGAAGAGCTATCTTGAAAGCTTGCCGATCTCATATGCAGATTTGATTCACATGCTCACTGAATATGAGGGGTTCACAAAGGATGAAGCTGTTTACGCTGCGGATCATTGCGGTGCAGATTGGTATGAACAGGCGGAAAAAGCTGCCAAATATACATTAGAAGTTGGTGCTTTCTCATACAGCTCATTAATTGACTGGCTTGTCAATTATGAAGAATTTACACAGGATGAAGCTGTTTATGGTGCAGATCATTGCGGTGCAGACTGGTATGAACAGGCGGAAAAATTTGCAACAGATCGGCTTACCACCGGTCTTGTGTCTTCATACAGTGAGATGGTTGACTTTATGGTAAGCTGCGGCTTTACAGAAGATCAGGCGATTTACGGCGCTGAGAAGGCATTCAAATAACAGATATTTCCCCAATCTGCATATCATTCCATTTTCCATATGAAACAATGGCAGAGCCGCATGAACAGGCTCTGCCATCTTTCTGTTTATCAGAATGTATTCATTAGTGAACGCAGGAGACCCCGTCCATAATCTCTGATTTGGGCGGGGAGGAATGCGTTCCTGCTTTTTTCTCCTCATATATTGCATTCCTTATAT
>CACWLH010000115.1 GCA_902761625.1 uncultured Erysipelotrichaceae bacterium | reverse complement strand
TCAGACATTCATAGATCTCATCTGTCTGTTTCTTCAGATCCTTATGGTATTTCTGTAACAGTTTTTTGAGATCCGCGTCAGGGATCGAACGCAGGCTCCGGTATTCCTCTTTGTAATAATTGATCTGATACATCAGATATTCGATCCGGGCGATTCTGTGATATTCCAGCAGGAACTGCACAGACGGTTCCGCTTTCAGAGAATCATACTGCGTGAAGATTTGTCTGCCGTCCATCGCAAGCAGCTCAATCAGCTCATACTCGCTGCGGGACAGTCTGACCATGTATTCCTCTTTGCCCATTGCCTTCGGTTCATGATGCAGTCCGGCAAGATAATGACTGATGTCGCCTCTTCTGCCATCCGGATAGTGATAGCGGTATTCAATTGTTTTTCTGCCTTTCACCGGCAGGATCCAGTTTCCTTTCTCACTGATTTCACGCATGAGTTCTTCGATCTGTTGATGAAGCTGTTTCAGCAGTTCCCTCTTCTTCTGTTCGCGGATCGTTTCCTTTTCTCTGCGGCTGTGCTGTTCATCGCTTTCCATCAGCGCCTGCTCTTTCGCAAAGACTGACGGTGTTGTTTTCATTCCGCAGAATGCAGGATATGTTTCCATGTATTCCGCAAAGTCAGAAAGCGAAAGGAACTTCTGTGTCTGTTCATCCAGTTGTTCCTTTTTCACTTCCAGCATCCGGCGGATATTGGCTGCCGTCGGTTCTGTATCATAGGGCCATTCAATGACACGTACACCGTTCTCCTCGCACAGTTTCTTCTTCTGCTGGTCAAGCTCCCATCTGTGCAGAAGCGCCTCTTCACCGCCGAAGAAAGCTAACTATATAAAAATCAAGCCCTTTCCCATGGGAAAGGGAAGAAATTGAAAAGTCAGCTGAATGAATGACGACAGATCTTTGAAAATGTGAATATGGATTGAAACAGCCGCATTGAAAACAACTGTTCGCACAGAGTGGGTAAGCTAATATGGCTTCTGGTGTATGTTGCTTAACTCAGTAATGCAGGATCAAACTGCTGACCTGTTTTCAATAGATGGTAGATAACCCTCAGCAGTTTTCTGACACAGTGCCCTTGTGCACAGCGGTGGGACTTCCCCTGCGATAGCTTGAGCGCATAGTAGTCTCCGAAAACTTTGTTATGCTGGATGACAGGCAGAATGATCTGGTACAACGTCTTGCGGAGATACTTTGATCCTTTCTTGGTTATCTTTGTATGCTGTGCTTTGAACTGAGATGATTCGTAAGTAAGAGGTGCAGTACCGGAAAACTTGATGACCTGTCTGGGATTCGTGAAATTGCTGATATCTCCTAATTCGGATAGAATAGATGTACCAGAGAAGTGTGAAATTCCTGGTATGGAAAGAATAGGAGAGTTTATCTGGCGAGAGAACTCTTCTATTTTTTTGTCAATCTCCTTCAGCTGCGCATAAATCAGTTCAATCTGACCGATAAGGTGCCGGATCTGGATGACTTCGGAGGATGAAGATATGCCGATGGAATTTTTCGCGGTTTCCTTGAGCTTCTCTGCAGTTAAGGATATGCGTTTTCCTCTGCGGTTGATCTCAAAGCATTTTCTCAGGCTTCGTATGTCGGCTTTGGCAATGTTATCTGCGCTGCCGTATTTCTTGAGCACATTCATGTATACGATGCCGTATTTGGACTTGAAGAGACTGTTATATTCGGGAAAAACGACATCAATACATTTCTGCAGACGGTTTGAATAGACATTGAGTTCTTCCTTAAGGTTGTGATGATGACGTGTTAAACAGCGTTGTTCATACATATCAAACCGATTGATTTTTGTGATTCTGTATGGCTTCTTATCTTTCTTGTTTGAAGATAAAACATCACAGATCGTAAGAGAGTCCAAATCGTCTGTTTTGGTTATACTGCCATTCATCTTTCTGGTGAGGTCAGTAGTGATGGGATTGATCAAAGCGACTGTGTACTGCTTATCCAGAAGATGTTTGAGTATTGCGAAATGGTAATGACCGGTATCTTCCATGCCGATGAGAATATCCTTCTTCTGATACTTTCGGAAGCTGGATATGAGCTGATCGAAGCCTTCGAGATCATTATTGATTTCAGAAGGTTCGCGGAGAACTTCGCCATCTTCTTTTCGGACTAATGCGAAGTGATGGGAATACTTCCCGATGTCGATTCCTACGAGGATCATAATTGCTGGTTTCCTTTCTTAAATCGGTATATGCGAATGTTTGAACCACAATACTTATCCAACAAAACCTGGTCAAAGGATACGAATTCAAAAGACTCATCTAACTGATCATTATTTCAGGATAAGGAGTGGTGAGATCCTTTCTTAAGTAGTCAAAGCCACATGGAATCATACAAATCCACATTCACACATTTCAATTCTACATGATATGCAAAACCGCAGTCGATCGCGGTTACAAAGATCGATAGAAAGGAAAAGGTATATCCTTCTGATCATCAGCTTGATGAGTCAATAAGAATATACCAGGAATCACGATATTCATGTTGCAAGGAATGAAAAAACTGTTTGGCGGCATTGATCTGACATGGCCGAAGGTGATCATTGCCGCGATTATCGCCGGTGCTATTACGGCTGTGTTCGCGATTGTTCCGGCGTTTCACTATACTTCGTTTATTACAATCACAGCGACGCTGGAAGTGTGGATCTTCTTCGGCATTGTCATTATCATGAACAGCAAATCCAATCTGGATTCCGCTCTGAAATGCTTTGTGTTCTTCCTGATCAGCCAGCCTCTGGTTTATCTGATCCAGGTGCCGTTCAGCTATATGGGCTGGCAGCTGTTCCAGTTTTATAAATACTGGTTCTATTGGACAGTTCTGTGTCTGCCGATGGGTTATGTCGGCTATTACATGAAGAAGAACAAATGGTGGGGCTATCTGATTCTTCTTCCGATGATTGGAATCACCGCATTGTCTTATTACCAGTATTTCTCAATGATGCAGTTCTACTTCCCGAAGTATATCCTGATCGTACTGTTCTGTGCTTTTGGAATGATCTTCTATCCGGTACTGATCTTTGATGATAAGAGGATCCAGTTAACCGGCGCAGCCATCGGCAGCGTTCTTGTCATTGCATTAAGCGCGATCTGCTTTATGAGACCTCCTGTATATTCCGCGGAAATCCTCGGCACAACCGAGAACCGCAAAATCACGGAAAACTGCAAAGTGTTCTTTGCAGATCCGAAGTATGGCGATGTCAGTATCGTTTACGAGCCAAATATCGATGAATATATGGTTCG
Source organism: uncultured Erysipelotrichaceae bacterium (assembly GCA_902761625.1). Lineage (GTDB taxonomy): Bacteria > Bacillota_I > Bacilli_A > Erysipelotrichales > Erysipelotrichaceae > Bulleidia. The sequence goes on along the minus strand of CACWLH010000115.1, from coordinate 1,304 downwards.
TGCCGATTTCAAAAAGGCAGGCGATACCGTGCTGACGCTTGAGATGGAAGATGGAACCGTACGGGTATACGATGTTCACATCGAGCGTGACACGTATTCCGTAACCAAAAGAGATTAAATGAAATGAAAGGCAGCGGATCTGCAGTCTTCATCTGCGAATCCGCTGTTTTATGTTGCTATAATAAGGCAGTACGTTACATCGGGGATATATAAGAAAAAATGTGGCGTCAGAAAATGGTTTGAGTCTTCATAGCAGGGTGCCGCCATATCAAAAGAGGATCGGCATAACGCTGATCCTTTTTGTGTTACATAGACATCATCGTTTCAATGAACGGTTTACTTTGCTTTCTGCACTTCCCTGTATACGGAAGGGAATGCTTTCGGATTCATGTCTTCATAGCATTCATACAGATCTCTGATCAGTGCGCGGAATGACGTATTGCGGTCATGGCAGACACGGATCAGCTCGGGGATCAGTCTGCTTAAATCCAGCATTTCAAAGATATCATCCAGCCGGTGGTGATCTCTTGTTTTTGAATATGTGACCAGTGCTTTGAGAATCTCCTCAATGTCTTTCTGATCTGCTTTTCTCAGATCTTCACTGCATATATCATCGATTGCGAGTTTGATGAAGTAGGGATCTCCTGTTTCTTCAATCTCAAAACGCCCTGTGAGGATTCTGTCCATGAGTTCCATGAACACATCGGAGTTCAGCCACTTTTCTTTCTGATGTTCATCAATGTATTTTCCGTACTGTTCATAATACATTTCATCGAGTTTGCTGAAGTCTCTGACCTTTTTGTAATCTTCTATGATTTTCTCCTCACTGAAGTCAAAGCCGAACTTCTTCAGTTCCGCAAAGTATTCCTCTGTGGATGTGGTGTAGCGTTTTCTCATCAGTTCCATCGCATCCATCAGGTTTTTCTGCATTTCCATCTGTTCTGATGATTTGTTTTCTGTCATAATCAATTCGCTTTCCATGAATTCATTATACATGCGGAAGTGCAGATGAAGTACTCTTTACACCTCTGACATATCTTGCGGTAAACAAAGTCAAGGCAATTGAAGGTGTTGATACATATGATTACGATGCGACATACAGAATTATAGGAGGCAGACAGCATGCGTGAAAAAGAAGGTCTTACCAAACTGGGCAGTGCCGGTACAAAGTACAGCACGGATTATGATCCCTCTGTCCTTGAAACATTTATCAATAAACACCAGGACAATGATTACTGGGTGAAATTCAACTGTCCTGAGTTTACATCCCTTTGTCCGATTACCGGACAGCCGGATTTTGCGAC
>CACWLH010000114.1 GCA_902761625.1 uncultured Erysipelotrichaceae bacterium | reverse complement strand
TCGTTGACCCGCGGATCAATAAAGGTCTTGCACTGAAGGAATTCAGCGCATCCAGCGGCATTCCCCTGGATGAGATCATGGCCTTCGGCGATATGGAAAATGACATCGGTCTGTTAAGAGAGGCGGGCTGGGGCGTATGTCTGCTCAATGGCTCCGATCAGACAAAAGCGGTCGCCCAGGCAATCACCGAATACACCGTTCATGAGGACGGGGTGGGACACTATCTGGAAGACCACTGGTTCAACCGTTAAACAATATGAAAAACTGCACCTGCTCAGAACATGATGTTTCTGAAACGGTGCAGTTTTAATTCTGCGGATATTTGTTTTTGACAAAGTTCACGAAGGTCTCTTCATTGCGGGTCAGATGTTCGGAATACTGCAGTCCGTGGTAGAACCCGAAATCCGGTTCGAGATTGATGATCACCAGATCCGGATCCGGATGCTGGAGGGCAAGCGCGCGTGTCTCAATCACAATGCCGCTTTCCGCTTTCATGCGCCTCAGATTTGTTTCGATCCGGCTTTCGGATACAATATCCGGCTCGATCCCGTCCTTTTTGCAGATCTGACGGAACATCCGGTTGAAGGCGTTGTTATGGGGCGGAATGTACAGCTGGCTGTCTTTGATGTCGGCGGTTGTGAGCGATTGACAGGAAGCCTTCGGATCGCTTTTTAACACAATTGCGACCAGCCGTCCGCGGCCGTTGACCACCATGTTGGCAGGCGGCTTCATATGGGAGGGATAGGCCATCGTCATCAGCCGGAAGGTTCCCTTGCGGAATTCAGCGGAAAGCTCCTCAAGGGGCTGTTCAACGGTTTTCACGGTGATGCCGGGATATTTCTTGCGGAAGGCGATGACGTTTTCAGTCATGGTATAAAGATCGGAATACGGTGTGCAGCCAAGCACAACCGCAGCTTCTGAGCTTTCATCCCATTTCATGATGGCGGCCCTGAGCTCCTCATGCGAGCTGACCGCCTTTTTCGCATAGGGGAGGAAGAACTTTCCGAAATCGCTCAGAATCATCCGTCTGGTTGTGCGCATGAAAAGCTGTTTCCCGATCGCCTTTTCCAGCAGCTGCATGTGTCTGGAAAGGGTGGACTGGGAAGTGTTCAGCTGCGCAGCCGCCGCGGAATAATTGAGTGAATCGCTCAGTATAATGAATTCTTTCAGAAATTCGATGTTCATAAGTTCCTCTGGTTTAATTATCCGTTCATATGGTTCTGAAAATCAATATGAAAGTTTTTAACAATGAAACATTCGGTTTAGCTGAGTTCAGTGCGTCCGTGGTAAAATGAGACCGGAAAGAGTCTGAATCAGACAACAGGAGAATAATTCATATGATTCCCGAAAAATACCGGAACTACATGTTCAACGAGAATGATTTTCTGCCCCAGGACTATCATGTCGATGATCCTGAAAAACTGAAGTATCTGAAAATCGCAGCGGCGATGATTTCAGATGACATCAACGTTCTCGGCAATCCCAAGAAGATCCAGGAAAACGACCCGGATCTGTGGCTGCTTGACCGTCTTCTGAGCAAGGAGGAAGTCAAGCTCCTCTGCTCATTCAAAAAGAAGAGAGTCGTGAAGCTTTCTCTGGAAGAGATTGCCGAACGCAACAAGCTGCCCATCGATGAAACAAAGAAACTTGTCGATCACATCAGCCAGATCGGTCTGATGGAATTTGACCGTGAAAATGAGGATCACCACCGTCAGTACTTCATTCCCAAATGGGTCGTCGGCAGCGGCGAGTACATGATGATGAACGGCGCCCTGACAAAGGAACATCCGGAAGTCGCAACATTCTTCAATTACGCTTCCAGTGTGCCGGTCGGCAAGGTTGCCCATATGGTTCCGCCCGGAGGCGGCGGCCTTGGCATGCATGTTATCCCGGTGGAAAAGGCCATCGAGGCAAACAATGAGGCTGTATCTCTGGAAAAGCTTTCCTACTGGCTGAAGAAATATGACAAGTACTGTCTGGATATCTGTTCCTGCCGCCGTCAGCAGACCATCCGCGGAGAAGGCAATGGCGATATCGAGGACTATTGGTGCATCGCGGTCGGCGATATGGCCGAATATCTTGTGGAAACACATAAGGATGCCTATTACTGCACCTATGACGATGTCATGAAGGTTCTCAAGAGAGCCGAGGAAAGAGGCTATGTCCACCAGATCACCAATCTCGATGGTGAAGGCAAGATCGTCGGCATCTGCAACTGCTCCGCCGGCGTGTGCAATGCGATCAGAACCTCCCAGCTCTTCAATACGCCCAACATGTCCGCTTCCGCATACCGTGCCCATGTGGACCGCGCCAAGTGCGTGGCCTGCGGCAAGTGCGTGGAAGTCTGCCCGGTCGGCGCTGCCAAGCTCGGTCAGAAGCTCTGCCGCAAAGATGGAAGCGAGATTGTCTATCCGAAGGCGGAACTGCCTGACAATGTGAAGTGGGGACCGGAAAAGTGGAACAAGAACTACCGCGAGGATGCGAAGATCAATACCTATGAAACCGGCACCTCTCCGTGCAAGAGCGCATGTCCGGCCCATCTGGCTGTACAGGGCTATATCAGAATGGCTGCCGAAGGCAGATATATGGATGCCCTGAAACTGATCAAGCAGGACAACCCGCTGCCCGCGGTATGCGGTGCCATCTGCAACCGCCGCTGTGAGGACCGCTGCACCAGAGGCACCATCGACGCTCCGGTTGCCATCGATGAAATCAAAAAGTTCATCGCGGCCCAGGAACTCAATGCGGAAAACAGATATATCCCGGAATGCGGAAATGACTTCGGCGATGAATGGGGCGATGATTATAAAGTCGCCATCATCGGTGCGGGACCTTCCGGCCTTTCCGCTGCTTATTATCTGAGACTCAACGGCTATCCGGTAACGATATTCGATAAGAATGAGGAGCCCGGCGGCATGCTGAAATACGGCATTCCTTCCTACCGTCTTGACCATGCGGTCATCGATGCCGAGATCGAAGTCATCAAAGCCATGGGCGCTGAATTCAGATGCGGCGTGGAAGTCGGAAAGGATGTCACCATCCAGCAGCTGCGTGAGCAGGGATACAAGGCATTCTATCTTGCCATCGGTCTGCAGAGCGGACGCAAGGCGGGAATTCCGAATGAGGAATATGCAAAGAGCGGCGTTGAATTCCTCAACGAGACAAGCTTCAACCATGAAAAGACACTCTGTGGCACAACCGTGGTTATCGGCGGGGGCAACGTTGCCATCGATGTCGCAAGAACCGCCCTCAGAGCAGGCAGCGATCATGTTGAGATGTACTGTCTGGAAGGACCGGATGAAATGCCGGCTGCCGCGGATGAAGTCAAGGAAGCGAAAGAGGAAGGCGTTCTCATCAAGAACTGCTGGGGCCCCAAGGAAATCCTCGTCGAAGACGGAAAGATCTGCGGTATCGTGCTGAAGCAGTGCGTGCAGGTTTATGACAAGAGCGGAAAATTTGCTCCGGTATATGATGAGACTGAAACAAAGACAGTCGCATGTGAGAATGTGCTGCTCTCCATCGGCCAGGCGGCCGTATGGGGCGATCTGCTCAAGGGCACAAAGGCTGTGCTCAGAAGAAACGGAACCGTTGAGGCGGACAGAGTCACATTGCAGACAGGTGAGCCTGATATCTTCGCAGGCGGCGATGTGGCCTTTGGCGCAAGGTTTGCGATTGATGCGATCGCAGACGGCAGAGCGGCTGCTGTATCCATTCACAGATATGTCCATCCGGGACAGAGCCTGACCATCGGCAGAGATCTGCGCGAATTCATTGAGCTCGACCGTGATGATATCCGCATTGAAAGCTATGACAATGCAAAGAGACAGGCGCCCGGCATGAAAGCCGGCGAAGCCGCAAAGACGTTCGATGATCTGCGTCTGCCTTTGACTGAGGAACAGGTCAGAGCGGAAGCGAACAGATGCCTCAAGTGCGGCGCCACCACCGTGGATGTCAACCGCTGCATCGGCTGCGGCCTTTGCACAACCAAGTGCGAATTCGATGCGATTTATCTGGAAAGAGATATGCCGCAGAACACCCGCATGCTGACGGCGGAGGAAAGCAAGCTCAAGGCAATCATCCCTTACGCAATCAAGCGTGAGATCAGAATCAGAAGAAACAAAAAGTAAGCTGAAATGAAAAAACTGCAGTCCGCTGCAGTTTTTTTAAGGCAATGATGAGGAGAGGCGGCCGATGATATCAATCTTGTCACTTTCCCGGGCGTCATTTTTGAAAAAGGCATAATAGGCGCCATAGATTTTATAGGTCAGGGTCAGTTCGGTTTTCGGATCTCCGCGCAGTTCCGGTTTCAGAGAATAAAACAGCTCGCGTAAGGCATGATCGATTCTTTCGGGCAATGCGGAAGTGCGGCTGTCCGAGAAAATGATGGAGATCAGGGAACTGTTTGCCTGAAATGCATTCATCAGATGTCTTGCAAACAAAGACGGATCGCTGACTATCAGCTCTGGAGAAGGCAGGGAGGTCAGAATCCGCTCAATGATTTCATTTTCCAGTTTTTCGGAAAGATCATAGATGTCACGGTAATAGGCATAAAAGGTCGATTTGTTGATATCGGCCTTTTCGCAAAGCTCCGTGACCATGATCTT
>CACWLH010000113.1 GCA_902761625.1 uncultured Erysipelotrichaceae bacterium | reverse complement strand
CCGGCTTCAGTTTTTCAGGTGCCTTCTCAATTCCTTTGTTTGTCAGAATACAGATCCTTCTGCCCTCATTGTAGTCACATTCCGGATGTTCGTAAAGTTTCGCTTCCGCATGGTAAATCGGTTCTCCATAGCCGAACGGATCATAGGTGCATAAGAATATGTCATTCACATCAGGCAGATCAGCCGGCAGTTTACTCTTAGTCAATTGTGCATCAATCATGGCCGCGTTGTACCGGGCTGTTTTGGAAAGTATTTTCGGTCTGTACCTGAACAGATGATGATCTCTTTTTCTGAATCCACATAATGGATTCCTTCGGTATCGATTTCAGGATCGATTCTGCTGATCAGCTCTCTGCATAATTCAATATCAGAACTTTTGACCCCAATTTTCCAGACCCCAGATTTATTTGGTTATCCAACATCATCTCATGTTCTGTTTTTCATATCTTAATAGAAATCAATGGAATATAATACACGGTGGAGGTTTTCCATATATGGGTTTGATTATATTGGCCTTGCTGGCAAGTTTTATACCGTCACTGATATTCTTCTTCTGGTTCAGATGCGCGAACAAGGATCAGGATTACCGGAAGGAATGCACAAAAACGCTGCTCAACGGCCTGTACAGTGTGATTCCTGTTTGCTGCATGTCCGCACTCTTCGCCCTTTTCAAAAATCTTGTTCTGAAAGATCATGTTCCCGTACTGGTGCTTGAAGCATTCAGAACATTCGTCATCGCGGCGGTTGCGGAAGAGCTGGTCAAGTTCTGGCTTGGAAAAAAGCATATCAAAGCGCGCGGACTCCTTTGCAGCAAGATTGAAGTCATCGCCTTTATGACCATCATCGCGTGCGGCTTCAACATTACCGAATCATGCGTTTATGCCATCGGCGCCAATGTCATCACAGTGCTGGTGCGCGGTGTCTGCGCACTGCATGAATTCTACGGTCTGATGATGGGTTTCTGGTATGCGAAATATATTGAAACCGGAGAGACAAAGTACAAGGTTTTTGCTATCCTGATTCCGATCCTGCTGCACGGATTGTATGACTTCTCATTAAGCAAAGATCTTCTGGCACTTTCAGACAACATGGCCTTCCTTCCCTTCGGAGTCATTCTGGTCACATGGATCATCGGCATCCGCTTCCTGATCAAAACTGTCAAGGGAAAGAAAGACGGCTCATTCCTCTTTCCGTTATTGAACATCGAAAGTATTCTGGGATAAGTGAAACAGTGAGTGCTCCGCAGGGAACGCTCTTTTTTCATCTTAAAAACTAATACGCACGAATCTGTTATGATGAAATCGGAGGTGAGCGCATGAAAGATGACAATGCAAAGATTGAACAGCGTCTTCAGAACATGAAGAATATCTATTTAAAGGCGGGGAAAATCCTGGATGAGCTGCCTGATGCGATTCCCTCAAAGATCAGAGTCACACTCAAGGAAAAGATCCTCGGTGACAGCGATCTCAAAAAGCTCATGGAAGGCATCGATGAGCACAGACCCCCAAGACTCTTCCTGATTGGAAGAACCGGAGTGGGCAAAAGTTCTCTGATCAATGCGATCTGCGGATCCTATGCCGCCGCGATCAGCGATGTGCGCAGCTGCACCGAAACAGCAGAGATTTATCAGTGCAAAAAAGGCTCGCGGGTATTGATGGAAATTCTCGATACCAGAGGATTCGCGGAATCCGAAAGCCTTGACAGTTCCATGAGCGCTGAAGAAATGCTCATTGAGCAGATCAATGAGTTCTCTCCGGATTGCGCCATTATGATGCTCAACTGCACGCACCGGGATGACGTCAATGCGGATGTTGCGTTTTTAAAGAGAGTGACCTCACGGTATGCGGATGTCAACAAAATCAGGCTGCCCGTGATCGTCGTTGTGAACAAAGCCGATGAAATGGCGCCGTCAAGATTCAAGGATCCGGACGAATATCCGCAGATCAAGAAAGAAAAGATCAAAGAAGCCGTTCAGTATTACAAAGGCATCATTGTCAGAAACGGACTGAAAATCGATGACATCATCGCCGTTTCCTCATTGATTGACTGGAAAACGGCAGACGGCATGCCGATTGACGCCGAATCGATCGCCAACCTTCCGAAGAAGGATATTGAAAATCTGCAGATGGATTTTGACGGCAGATACAACATTGATGAACTGCTCAATGCTCTGGAACATGCCATTCTGGATTTTGAGGCACAGATGGGATTGAGAATGGCAGTCAGGCTGGATGAGGTCATTCACCGCATCGCCAGCCATCTGAAAAGTGTCTTCTCCACCCTTTCCGCAACGGTTGCCCTGACTCCCGTCCCGGTATCCGACATCTATATTTTGAGCATTCTTCAGGCCTTCCTGGTCGCTTTGATCGCGTCCTTAAGCGGCAGAGACGCTGACCTGGATACGGCAAAGGAATTCATACTGAGTCTTGGCGGAGTTGCCGGACTTGGCTATTCGTTCAGGCTGATTGCCCAGCAGGCTTCGAAACTGCTGAATGTCTTCTGGCCCGGTTCAGGTTCAGCGGTCAGTTCCACTGTCGCATATCTGGGCACAAACGCCATCGGCGAGGCGGCCATCAGCTATTACATTGACGGCAAAACCATCGAAGAAGCAAAAAAGAAATTCGAACAGGCGAAAAAAGAAAACAGCTGAAAAGAGCGGGAGCCATCCAAAACGGTTCCCGCTTTTTAAACACAAGTCTGTTCACCGCATAAACGTCAATCTGAGCAGACCGGAAGAACACATTGTGCAGATTGAAAAAGCAGATCTTTTTCGGATCTGCCTGCGTGATTGTGTATGGTTTATTCACCCGCGTTTGCGGAACTGGCGGAATTGATCATTTCACCTGACGCGTTATAGAAATTGACTGTGATATCCTTCTTTTTGCCTGTGAAAATGGAATACATGCCGCCGTACATATAGAATGCGATGGTCATGAATCCTTCCGCAAAACCGAGATCATCACCGGTCAGCTTCACATCGAATGAGGTGAAATCATCATTGTGCGTCACTTCGGAAATCGCATATTCACCACTTTCGCTCATTTCCTTCAATGCGTCATCTATGGTCTGTGACAGCTGCTCAAGCATTGCCTTATGCTGGGCTTTGGTCATCTTATAGGTGACTGAACCATCTTCATTGAGTTTGCCTGATGTATAGGTTTCACCCGCATTTGCATTAATGCTTTCCTGGGTCACCTCTGTGCCGGCCATTTCCGCCGGAAGTGTGATGGACACATAGAACAGCCCGTTCTCCGTTTCCACCATGCCAAGACTTTCAAGCGCTTCCCAGGTTGGATCATCGACGGTTTCCTCTTCCTGTGTGACTGCCTGCTCTGTTTCTTTTTCTTCTTCCTTTGCGGATTGTGCTGTTTCTTCGGGGACTGTCTCATCCGCCGGTCTGCTTTCACCGCAGCCGCTTAGCGCCAGCAGCCCCGCCAGCAATAATACCGTTACCTTCTTCATGTCATTCCTTCCTTTCTTCACGCATTCATCATAGTTTGTATGGATGGATTAAAAACACGCCATGTTTTAGTGTGCCTGCTTCTCATAGCCGGCAAGAAAATACTTCCTGTCCGCTTTGATGATCGCAAGCGCAAAATCCCTGATCTCATCCAGAGACATATGATGTCCCCGACGATACCATTGCATATAGAGTTCCAGAATACCGGAAATATAATAGTCCAGATAGATTGTCCGGATGCCTGAATCCCCATCGTGTTTCAGATGGTCATTGATCAGCTTTTTCATCAGTGCGACATGGCGCATCTGCACATGGAAATACGAAGGCTCCGTGGCCAGTCTGGTCAGACAGGCTGTATTGTCTTCAATGGTCCGGTTGATCAGACGGAAGATCTCACCAAGTTCATAATCCTCATCCTGTCCGTGCACATAATTCTTTTCCAGCTCTTCAATGCCGGCATATAACGGCTGATTGACGATTTCAAAGATTTCCGCAAACGCATCATCGATATCACGATAGTGAAGATCAAGGCGGAATTCGCAGCCAGAAATGTCAGAGTCATGACAAAGACAAAGGTCACACAGTTCTGCGATGACGGCATCATCGTACAGAAAGAAGACGGAACAGAAGAAAAGATCGAAGCTGACACAATGATCAACGCACTCGGCTTCAGACCCGCTCCTGTATCAGTCGAAATGCCCAACGCGTGCGTGATCGGCGATGCCACCGGCGCTGCCAATATTCTCAAGGCAGTCGCAGAAGGCTACAAAGCAGCCAACAGTATCTGACTGACAGCCGTTGAGATGCCTTGCGCATCTCCTTTTCAGTATTGAGAAGTCGAAAAAAAAGGGTATGCCTTCTTTTGATATACTATAGGTCCAGGAGGAAAACATGGCACAGAGACCAGTATTCATTTCGAAGGATAAATATCCTTACTATCATCTCTACTCATTGAATTTCTCTTATCACTCAGGATTCTCAAAAGCGCAGAAGCAGAAAAATATCGCTGCTCTGCATGAGGAATTCTCGAAGACCGTTCTTGCCCGCAACGGCATGAAGATCACCGAAATCTCCTCAAAGAGTCCGGATCCCGATGCGGTGAAACTCTCCGCGTTCAATCTGAACAAGTTTGTTCCGTCATTGAACAGGAGTGTTCCGCTGGAATGCGTATTCCAGTCCGGAAAGGTGTTCGCAAACGGAGGTCCGTACAAGGATCTGCTCGAAGTCACTCCCCGGGCTGCGAAAAAGGATGAACGTCTGAAAACATCCGGCCGGCTGATCGCCTTTGAATACGAAGGCGTCAGATATCCGCTGGAACCGAAAACCGTCTTCTATGACTGGCTGTATCTGAATGCATGTCTCGAAAATCCGGAAGTCGCGGCAGCTGCGCGATTTTCGTCTCGCTCAAAAAACTCGGACTGCTCGATAAAGTCAGAGATTTCGAAGAGTTCAAAGCTCTGATGGAAGGCTGATCCAGTCTGAAAAAAAGTGCTCCGGATTCATACAGCATGTATGGATTCAGAGCGCTTTTTCATTTTCACGGTCTTTTCTGACTCATTGACGCAATTAAATTAATTTAATAAATTCAGTAAATAAATTTACCGGAGGACTTATGGCAACCATCCAGGATATCGCAAATGAAGTCGGCATTTCGACTGCCGCTGTTTCCAGAATACTGAACCGGAAAGGATCCTTTTCACCGGAAACCATCGCCAGAGTCGAAGCCGTCGCACGAAAGCTGAATTACAGCCGCAGCACCCCCGCCCTGAGCGAAAACACACCGGGTCTGAATCTGATCGCGGTCATCGTTCCCAACCGCATCACTCCTTATTACGGCCTGCTCACATCTTTGATGGAACAGACCGCCTATGATTATGGATACAATCTGATGATCTGCGGATCGCAGTTTGATCTGAAAAGGCCATCCCTGCCGGCAGAATGGCACAGTATATCCAGTGGTATTTTGATGATCTGAATGATATGGATCATGAACTGGCTTCTCCGGTGAATGCGGATCTCTCCTCTCTTCCCCCTGCCCTGGTGATCAGCGCGGAATATGATTCCCTGAGCGGTGAGGAAAAGAAGTTCGCTGATAAAGCGGCAGCATCCGGCACAGAAGTTGAATATCATATGTTTGCGGGCTGTATGCATGGTTTCACGCACCATGAATACGATACAATGAGGAAAGTGCCAATGAAGCCTGGCAGCTGATGGCCGCCTTCATCACAAAACATATCTGACCTGAATGAAACTGCCTGGACGGCAGTTTCGAACGCATTTCATATATATTTCATAAAAGCATGTGAAATCAGGCGGATTCAATGTTCTGTTTTTGTTTTACAATGTTGTTATATATAAATAGCCGGCATCATGCATGCCGCCGGGGAGACAATATGAAAAAACGCAATATTCTGATTCTGGTCGCTGTGCTCGTCATTGCTTTGGTCGCGGTTTTATTCCTGAGACCGAAGAACAATTCCGAAGCTGTTGACTACGCAGAGGTCACTTATGACGTGGACTACTCCGACATGAATGCACTGTTCCAGGAGTCATCCTATGATTACCATCTGTTCGAATTACCGGAAGAACCCGATGGCTCAGTGGCTTTTGTCGGTGATCCCATGATGTATTATGAGAACGGAACTTATTACATCTATTATCTGAAAGAAGGCGGCAATTCCTTCCATCATTCCGTCTTCCTGACAACCACCGAGGATTTTATCACTTATAAACACTATAATGATCCGATCATTGAGGCTGAGGCAGGAAAACAGGATGACTGGATCGGCACCGGTTCCGTGGTCAAAGTGAACGATAAGTACTATTTCTTCTATACCGGACATGTCGGCGGCGGCCGTGAATTCAATGAGACGATCATGCTGGCGGAAGGAACCTCTCCGCTGGAATTTGTCAAAAAGGAAGGATGGGAAATCACACCTCCGGCAGAAATCAAACAGAAGACAGACTTCCGTGATCCGCAGGCTTATTACAATGCGGAAAAGGATGTCATTGAAATGACTGTCACCGCTTCGGTGAGCGGCGTTGCAAAGCTGCACAAGTTTACCGTTTCCTCCGATCTTTCCGAAGTCACCTATGACGGAGAAATCCTCTCCGATCCGATCGAGGCATTCTGGAATCTGGAATGCAGCGACACATTCAAGCTGGGCGACAGATGGTATATCACCTATTCCGGTCAGGATGACACCTTATGGTATGCTTCAGGCGATTCACAATTCGGTCCATATGATGAGCCCCGCCGCATTGACGACAAGCTCTTCTATGCCGCCAAGCATATTGAAGACGGTGAAAACTCCTATATGATCGGCTGGCTCAGACGGTCACAGACACCGGCCTCACTGGATGAAATCTCCGCCTGGGCAGGCAATCTCATGGTCCAGAAGATCAACCAGAATCCGGACGGATCACTGTATTTCTCACCGGTTGACAATGTGAAAGCCCTCTTCAAGGACAGAAGACCGCTCATTGCCAAAGGCTCTTCTGTTTCACTCAAAGCGGAAAATGAAAAAGTGATCGCACCTGTCACAAATGCATATGAGCGCTTTATGATCACCGGTACATTCACGTATACGGGAAAAGGAGATTTCGGTCTGAGTTTCGATTATGACGGCACACCCGAAACTTCAAAGCTGATCACCATCTCGCCTTCCATCGGCTATATGTCATTTGATCTGAACAACGGCGACACCAATATCACCGGCGCTGCCGCCGATCTCAAGGAAGGAGAAACCTATTCCTTCACCTACATGCAGGAAGGCTCATGCGGTGTGTTCTATATCGATACCATCGCCTCCCTGACAGTCAGAGTCTATGGCGTCTCGGGAAGACCGGTCAGCCTGTTTGCGGACGGATGCACCCTCGAGGTCAATGACCTGGCGGTATATACAGCAGGATTTGAAAACTGATCACAATTACCGACCGGCTCGGATGAGCCGGTTTTTTCATTTCTTCTCATCATCCATATTGCTCTGAATCCTGTCTCTTTGGTGATACAGATCATCATATTCTGTTAATTCTTAATCTTTTCACAGGTATCGTAAACATTCCTTACGCATTTGAACCTGCAGAGTTTATTATTATGTATAGTGTTCTCACGGAAAGGAGGACGGACTTTCAATATGAACTGGAAAGATATCAGAAATCAGAAATGGTATCCGTACACTGTGGCGATCTGTTCAGGTGTCATTCTGTATATGTTCCTCAACAATCTGTCATTTTTCTTCGGATTTTTCGGTTTTATTTCCAAATACTTCGGAACTGTCATTCTGGCTTTTGCCATTGCCTATATGATCAATCCGCTGGCCAAGCTTGTTCAGAGAGTTCTGCTTCACAAAAGTGAGCAGGACGGCTGGGGAGTCTCCTCTTTGATCGCTTTGATTATTGTGCTGCTGTTATTTGTCCTGCTGGGTGTTTCCGTGGTTCCACAGCTTGTCTCAAGTATCCGCACCTTCGTGGACAACATTGACACCTATGTCGAAACAGCTGAAAAAATGATCTCCGAACTGGGCCTTTCCCAGACGGAATTCATGCAGAACCTGATCGAGTCATCCAATCACCTCATCGATACCCTGGGCGATCTGATTTCCAAGAACCTTTCGGATATCCTTGCGACAAGCGCAAACGTGGGCAAGAGTGTCGCCAACTTCGCGATTGCAACGGTCCTCTCCCTCTATGTGCTGGCTGAAAAGGCATCGCTCAAGACCGGTATCAGAAGATTCCTCAGGGCAATCCTTTCTCCTAACATGTACAGATCACTCGGAAACTTCTATCAGAAATGCGATGACATTCTGATCAGATATATCAGCTGCAGTCTTCTGGAAAGTGTGATCATCGGCTGTTCCAACGCGCTCTTCATGGCTATGCTCAACATGGAATTCACCGGCCTGATCTCGGTCATTGTCGCTGTCACCAATCTGATTCCGAACTTCGGACCGATCATCGGCGGTGTGATCGCAGCCTTTATTCTGGTATTGGTGGATCCGGCCCATGCTCTGATCTTCATTATCTGGACCATTGTTCTTCAGACTGTGGACGGTTATGTGATCAAGCCGAAACTGTTCGGAAACTCACTCGGTGTTTCAGGTCTCATGATTCTGATTGCCGTCATCGTCTTTGGAAAGATTTTCGGAATTCTCGGTATCGTGTTTGCAATCCCCGCAGCCGCGATCATCGAATTCACGTATAACGAACTTCTTCTTCCGTATCTGGAAAACAGAAAGAAAAACAGGGAAGCATCCTCCCCTGCGCAATAAGCTTCTGACAGACATCTTCCTCTCAATGAGCGAAGATGTTTTTCGTTTTCAGTCCAGCAATCCCGACGAAGTCACTTTCTCTAAATCTTCCGCATTGAGCTGAAGCATTTCAGCCGCCCCGTTCAGACTTTTTCCGGTTGACGCCATCAGAGCTTTCAGCATTTCAGCAAGAGCCATGATTCTGCCATCTTCGCGACGCCCTGCTTTCTTCCTTCTTCGACGCCCTGTTTTCTGCCTTCTTCGACGCCCTGTTTTCTGCCTTCTTCAACACCCTGTTTTCTGCCTTCTTCAGCACCCTGCTTCCTGGCTTTTTTCTTTTCATATTCCAGGATTTCTTCCAATGTCATAAGATTTCCTCTCCAATCCTGATCATGATTGACCGCGTTCACTTCTCTGTGAACTTCTTCTGTCAGTACTGAGCATTGGTCCGGGGATATTCCTGTTCTCAGGTAGGCAAGGAAATCCTTCTGCTCATCACTCAGTCCTTCCTCATCTCCATTATAGAAGATTACCAGCAGTTCAGGAGAACTTTTCAATCGTTTCCCGGGATTGTCGGGATTTATAAATCTGTATCTTGAAATTGCATTTTCGTCCTCATTGACTTTGAATGCGGAAATAATCAGCGCTATTGTTTCCGTTTCCCGGTACGCTTCACCGCGCTTGCGCTGATCGACATAATCGGCAGCGATGTAATTCTGGATCCGGACCTCAATTGCCCCATCCTCATAAGCGATCATTTCCGCTATGATTCTGCGCTCTTCACTGTCGGTTGTCTTAATATCCATCCGTACAGATTTTTGTTTCAGCATCGGCACAAAGTTCTCCGGATGCGTTTTTTCCGTCCGCAGCTCACCGATTGTGATATCCGGAAAGTAAAGCTGTATGATTTTTTTCAAAAGCTCCGGCCTGCGTGTGATAACTGCCGGAAACACCAGATAATTTGTGAAACCGTAAAACTTTTCTTTTGTCTTCATTGCTTGGTATCATCCTTTCTGTCTGCCATTCTTATTCCGCCAAAACAGGCACAATCCGCATTAAAAAAGATGATATTTCCAAAGAAACACGCCGGAAGATCATTCCGGCGCATCTGTTTCAATGATTGTGATGAAACTCATTCGAGTCCCTTTTCACCGTTGGATTCAATCACCTCTTTATACCAGTAATAGGAATCCTTCGGAATTCTGTTCAAAGTGCCGCTGTTTTCATCCTCCTCACGGTCGATGTATACAAAGCCATAGCGCTTCTGATAGCCGTTGAGCCAGCTGAGCACATCCGACCAGCTCCATGTGCAGTAGGCCAGCACACGGCAGCCGTCATCACATGCCTTCTTCAGTTCCTTCACATGTTCGCGCAGATAGGCAATGCGGTAAGGATCGTGGATCTTTCCGTCCTCGACTTTATCAAAGGCGCCAAGGCCGTTTTCGGAAATGACAATCGGCAGATCATAGCGGGAAGTGATTTCCCTGCACGCATAGCGCAGGCCCATCGGGTCAATTGTCCAGTCCCAGTCCGTGGTGGGCAGGTTCTGATTCTTCGGATTGCGGTACATGCCGGCAAGACCGGAGATTTCCGAGGTGCCCTTTTTGCCGGTGGTATTCTCCTTGCCCATGCCGTCAACACCGTCAACCGGATTGTATTCCACGCTTGAAGTCTGATAATAATTGACGCCCATGAAGTCCACTTTCGCAGCGGCCGCTTTCAGGATTTCCTCATCCCCTTCTTCCATGTGCGGGGCAATGCCCTTTGAAACCTGATAAGCTCTTGCGGCTCTTGGATATCTGCCATAGGCATAGACATCCATCCAGTAGAAATTCTGCAGATCGTCATAATCATATTTGGCCATCGCATCTTCGGGCTTGTTTGTGACCGCATAGGAAGGACCGTAGGCAAAGGAGGAGCCGACCTTTGCGTCAGGCCATAATTCCTTCAGAGCGAGCACGGACTTCGCATGTGCCATGAAGGCATGATGATTGACCTGGTAGAACGTCTTGTAATCATTTGCCTTTCCGGGAGGATGACTTGCCATCAGCCAGCCATGGCCGGTGAACACATTCTGCTCATTGATGATGATCCAGTACTTCACACGGTCGCCATATGCCTCAAACAATGTCTTCGCATAGCGGACAAAATCATCGACAATGCGTCTGTTCTCCCATCCGCCGTACTGATCCTGAAGTGCCTGGGGAAGATCCCAGTGATAGACCGTGATCATCGGGGTGATATTGTACTTTAAGCATTCATTGATCAGATTGTTGTAGAACTCAATGCCCTTGGGATTGATTTCTCCGTTTCCATCCGGAATGATTCTGGTCCAGGCCACTGAGAAGCGGTATGCCTTCAGACCCATCTCACCCATCAGACGGACATCTTCCTGATATCTGTGATAGTGGTCAACCGCCTTGTCGCCGGTGGTTGCCTTGAATGTCTTGCCGGGAATGCGGACAAATCTGTCCCAGACGGATTCACCCTTTCCGTCCTCATTCCATGCGCCTTCCACCTGGTAGGCAGCGGAAGCCGCGCCCCATAAAAAGTCTTTGGGGAAACCGTTGGACTTTTCAAAATACATGATGTGTTTTCTCCTTTGTATGTAACTACATTTTAGCATTGAAACAGAAATGAGGAATTCCGGAAGCGGAACTCCTCATTTTCTGATGATATTAATCAAAGGGGATATACAGTCATGATCCAGAAGATGTTGACAACAGACAGGATCAGAGCCGGCAGCAGAGACTGCTTCATATTGGAGCTCAGATCGTATCCGCCGATACCCATGACCAGCGGTACGGTCGGGGTTGCCATCGGTGTCATGAAGGCTGTGCAGCATGCGCTGGCCACCAGCATGAGCGGACCTGTGCAGTCAACACCCATGGACTTGCATGCGAGGATGGCAATCGGAGCGAAGACAGCCATGACGGTTCTGTTCTGCATGATCTGGGTCAGGAAGAACGGAATCAGATAGAAGACCGCGCCGATCAGGTAAGGATTGCCGAGCTTTGTTGCGATGCCGGCAATGAAGCCGCCGATCAGATCGCCCGCGCCGGTGTTGGCAAGAGCGGTGCCCATGCATAAGCCGCCGACAACCATCAGACAGAGATCAATCGGGATGGAACCGCAGGCTTCTTTTGAGCTCATGACGCCGGTAGCGACCAGGATGACCGCTCCGATGAAGGCGATTTCCCATGACACCAGCGGCTGAACGCCGATAGCGCCGAGCATATTGTTGAGCTGTGTATTGAAGACCAGCAGCAGTGTGACAAGGCAGAATACCAGGATGGCGATTGTCTCACGGCTCTTGGTCAGCTTTTCATGTTTGGCAACACGTCTGGACAGATCATCGCTGCCGGTTGTCGCAACCACCGGCTTTTCCGGTGCAAAACGCCAGCCCAGGAATGTGGAATAGAGAATCAGAGCGACAAGGGAGAGACCGCGGCTTTTGAAGAGATCCATGACACCCATGGTGAAATTCGGCACAAAGCTGCCATCCATGATATCGCAATGGAAAATATCCGCCCCG
>CACWLH010000112.1 GCA_902761625.1 uncultured Erysipelotrichaceae bacterium | reverse complement strand
GATATAGCCGTGCGCGGTGTCAAAGTAGTTGAAGCCGTGGTCAATGAAGTAATCAACCATCTGTTTTGTCTGTTCGATGTCAACCTCTTCCCCGTTCATCGGAAGACGCATGCATCCGAAGCCGAATTTCTTCTGAATAAATTCAAACTGTTCCATCACATTTCCTCATCTTTCTATAAGCTGCTGATCCATCTGTTCAGCTGTGCTTCCGGTGTTTTCAGCTCACTGCCGCCGTCACTGTCAAAGAGCACTTCAAAGGGATGTTCAATGACTGCACCGGGGCATGCCTTCTTCATATCCTCAATGACTGTTCCCGGCCAGCCGGCATTTGTCATAAACGGAACAACTGTCTTTCCCGTAAAATCATTGTTCTTCAGGAATGACAGCACTGCCGGTGCCATTGTGTACCACCATGTCGGCGTACCGACGATGATCCTGTCATAGTCTCTGACATTGTATGGAATTTCCTTCAGCTGAGGCATATAGCCTGTTTCCGTTTCCTTCTTTCCCTGATCGGAAGCTTTGCGGTATTCGGAAGGATACGGCACAGCTGTATCAATCGCGCAGATATCTCCGCCGGTGTGTTCATGAATCATTTCGGCAATTCTCCTCGTGTTGCCGTTATGCCATGAATAATACACAATCAATGTTTTCATAATCTTCTCTCCTATAATACATGGTAGTGTCAAAAATCGTCGTTTTTTCCGATTCTCGACCTACTCTTTTTTTATATTCAAGCAGCCGCAAACTGCTCAAATCCTTGTTAGTCCACCTCAATATAAAAGGTGGTAGTTCTGTGCTATTCTAGAATCGCCAAACCCATAGAAAGGAGAACTATCACCCGTGGAAAATATATCACATATTCTCGAGGCAATACAGTCTCTTTCGGCTCAGCTGTTTGTCTTCAGAACGAATATTGAACCTTTAACTCTCATTCAGAATGTCCCGGAAGATCTGGCAAATCTCATTAACAATCCTGAACTCTCTGAACTCATTGATTCCGCATGTTTGGCTGCGATGAATCTCAATGACTTCCTGAAACCTTTCCTTAAGATGATCCATTCCTATACCCATAAGAAGAAATCATCTTCTAACGATTCCATGATCCCTTATGCCGACTTTACTGTCGATGACCCTCCGATCATCAGAACCGGTGTCCCTGAGCAGATCAGAGCCGAAGATCTGATTGCTTTGAATCATATCCTCCCCGTTAAACACAGGGACGATTTTGCCTTTGAAGGAAACTGTCCTCATTGCGGTGCGGGAAATGAGTACATCTATCTGAACAACGGCAGACGTCAGTACGCATGCAAAGTCTGTAAGAAGACTTTCACTGACAAGGTCTCTCCCAGAGGTACCAGCGGCTTCTACTGTCCTTACTGCAACAGTAAGCTGTCCGCTTATCATGACCGCAAGGGCTATGTTGTCTATATCTGCCAAAGCAGAAGATGTTCCTACTACAAAGAGAAGAAGGCAAAGAAGGAAGCCGGTGATGATCTGGATCTGATCACTTCATCGAAGCAGTACCGTTATCATTACCACTACCGTGAATTCAAATTCAACATGGATGAGATCCGTTCTTATTGTAAGCAGGTCCCCGGATCGGTTGATCTGTCCAGGATCCATGTTGATATGCATACTCTGGGCCTGATCATGACCTATTACATCAATTACGGCATGTCGTGCCGTAAGGTAACCAATGTCATGAGAGATGTTCATGGAATCAGGATTTCTCATCAGACCGTCATCAACTACTCCAATTCCGTAGCTGCGCTGATCAAGGATATGGTGGATTACTATCCTTATGACCTTTCTCATGTACAGGCAGGCGATGAAACCTATGTCCATGTCATGGGAAAGAACAATTACGTTTTCTTCTTCTCAGATCCCATCAAAAAGATCATCACTTCCTACTACATCTTCTCAAACAGAGACACAAAGAACGCTGTCATCTCCATGTGGAATGTCATGCGCAAGTTCATTGAATACCCCGATGATCTCACCTTTATTACCGACGGCAATCCGATCTACAACGCTGCCCAGTTCTTCTTTGAAATGCAGGGTTTCAAGTTTGATCTTCACCAAGTCATAGGTGTAAAGAATATGGACGATGTATCAAGGAAATACCGTCCATGGAAGCAGACAGAAGAACGCCTCAACAGAACATTTAAGGAAAACTACCATCCGACCAACGGATATGCCTCTCTCGATCAGGCTAACTCCTATATGGTCTGCTATGTTGCTTTCTTCAATTTCCTCAGGCGCCATTCCGCTCTTGGATACAAGCCTCCGGTCATTCTGGAGGCATTCGATGAATATGACCTGATGCCTGACAAATGGCTTAAGCTGATCCAGATGTCCGGTGAATACCACCGGGAATCTGCACAGGCATAGTCATTGACACCAACCCCCATCAAAGATGTTTTCGTTATGCCTTCCTTTCAGTCAGGAAGGTTCTTTTCGTTCTGAATTTTCAAAGATCTCTAACATTGACAGTGTCTGCTTGCTTTCAGTCTCATGATTTCATCAGCCACCAGGCTGTGCAGGTTTCAGTTTTCATAAACTTTAGACACTATCTTCACATCTGTTCGGAATCAAGAAGAATCGTGACCGGTCCGTCATTGAGAAGCTCGACCTTCATCTCCGCTGCGAAGATGCCTTCTTCCGTATGGATGCCGAGATTTCTCAGGCACTCATTGAAGTACAGATACATCTGTTTCGCGTGTTCCGGTTTGCCGGCTCCGTCAAAGCTCGGTCTGTTTCCCTTCGCACAGTTCGCATACAGGGTAAACTGTGAAATGGAAAGGATGGATCCGCCTGTCTGCAGGATGGAAAGATTCATCTTTCCGGCTTCGTCTTCGAAGATCCTGAGTTTCGAGATCTTCTCAGCCATCTTTTTTACAACTGCTTCATCATCACTGTCGCTGATACCGACCAGGATCATAAATCCCTTTCCGCATCTGCCGTGGATCTCGCCATCGATCGTTACGGTGGCGTAAGTTACTCTCTGAATTACACTGCGCATAGAGAAAGTATAGCAGATTCCCGCTGAAAAACACGTTCTTTTCATAAGGAAAGAAAAGCCCCGCATCGCAGGGCTGTAATTCACTCGATTTTGTCAAAACCGTAGATTGTCATCGTGGACTCGCCGTTTCTGATCCTCGCAAGGATTTCCTTCTCTTTGGCGAATTTGGCAAGCGCCTTTTCAATGACTTCATCTTCCTTTTCCTGAGGGATGATGACGATTCCGTCGCCGTCCGCGAACACCAGGTCGCCCGGGCAGATATGCGCGCCGCAGATGTCCATTGCCTCGTTCATGACAGCGTGCGTCTTCTTCACGGTCGGCGCGGGGCAGTAGGCCTTCGCGTAGACGGGATATTTCAGTTCCAGGATGTCCTGGTTGTCACGGCAGCTGCCGTTGATCACAACACCGGCAATTCCCTTCACCATGCAGGCATTGGCCATCATGTCGCCGAAGTGACCAGCTTCGCAATAGCCTTCGCAGTCAAAGATCAGCACGTCGCCTGCTTTTGCGGCAGCCATGCCCTCATGCAGGGCAAGGTTGTCTCCGCCCTTGCATTTCACCGGGAAAGCTCTGCCGATCATGTGCAGGGAAGGTTCCACCGGGCGTAATGACGGGCTCATGACATAGCCGTCGGGATTGTTGTCGGCAACGTTGCCGGTCGGTACCTGGTTCAGTGTTTCAAGCAGTTCTTTTGTCAGTTCCATGATGATTCTCCTTATTTCAGCAGGTTGATGAAGAATGTGATGACGATTGGATTCATGATGTTGATGAAGATGACAGTGACTACCGGCAGTACAAACCATGCGGTCGGAGCCGGTCCGTTCTTGTCGATGACAGCGGCCATGTTGGCAACAGCGTTCGGTGTCTGGCCAAGACCGACACCGCAGTGTCCGGCAGCCATGACAGCCGCGTCATAGTCTCTTCCGGTTGTGTTGAATGTGACGAAGTAAGCCCAGAGCATCATGACGACTGCCTGTGCCAGCAGGATGACGATCATCGGTCCGGCAAGGCTGACAAGCTTTGCGATATTCAGTGACATCAGTGCCATGGACAGGAACAGATTCAGCGCGCAGTTGGAGATGACGTCGATTTCATACATGCGCAGCTCAATGCCTCTTGCGTCAGCGATATTGCGGATCAGAGCGCCGCCGAACAGGCATCCGACGTAGTACGGGAAACTGAGACCTGTCATATTGAGAAGCTTGGAGATATAAGAACCGATGAATGCGGCGCCGAGCAGAAGAAGCAGGCTGTCATAGAATGTATTCTGTTTGAGAAGATGTGTTTCCTTCTTTTCTTCTGCTGTTTCTGTGGCTATGCTCTTCAGGTTGTATTTTTTGATCAGTGCCTGGGCAACAGGTCCGCCGGTAATGGAGCCAAGAAGCAGTCCGAATGTTGCGGCCGCAACGCCGATTGCCGTGCCGCCGTCAGCACCGAAAGCTTCCAGCGTCGGTCCGAAGGATGCGCCGGAGCCGACACCGCCGGACATGGAGATGGAACCCATCGCCACACCGAGCAGCGGATTGATGCCGAAGACCTTGCTTAAGCCGACAC
Source organism: uncultured Erysipelotrichaceae bacterium (assembly GCA_902761625.1). Classification (GTDB taxonomy): domain Bacteria; phylum Bacillota_I; class Bacilli_A; order Erysipelotrichales; family Erysipelotrichaceae; genus Bulleidia. The sequence continues at coordinate 135 of CACWLH010000112.1, read as the reverse complement.
CGACAAGATTCTGGACGACCAGGAACAGCACTGCGCCGACTGCCAGTCTTGCGCCGAGCTTGCCGCTCTTCTTGAGGATCGCGAAGCTGCATGTGAAGCCTGTACCCGTGAAGAAGAGGTTCATGAAGAAGTCCT
>CACWLH010000111.1 GCA_902761625.1 uncultured Erysipelotrichaceae bacterium | reverse complement strand
CAAAAATAAAATCCGAACCTTTTCACTCATAAAACCCAGTGTTTAAGCCGAATATGAAAAAAGGTTCGGATTTATCAAAGGTTCGGATAATATAAAAAAGACATTTCACTGATTCAATGAAATGTCTCTGTCTGTCAGTTCTTCTGATAGACTCCGGCTGTTTCAGGCTTGAGATCTCTTGCCATCAGGCTGCGGGCAGCCTCTGCCGGTGCCTTGCCTTCATACAGCACCTGATAGATCTGTTCTGTGATCGGCATCTCAATGCCGCGCTTTTTTGCTTCGTTGTAAACAACCTTGCATGCGGCGACACCTTCCACGGTTTTCTTGTTGTTGCGGAAGAACGAATCCGCCCCTTCCTGACCGATCTGCAGTCCTGCCATGAAATTGCGGGAATGACGGGATGTGCATGTGACAATCAGATCACCGACGCCATCCAGTCCGAGATATGTTTCCTGTCTGCCGCCCAGTGCGGTACCGAAACGGGTCATTTCCGCCAGCCCTCTTGTCATCAGAGCAGCTCTTGCATTGTCCCCCTGCCCGATTCCTTCAAGAATACCGCTGGCCAGGGCGATGATGTTTTTGACTGCAACGCCGACTTCCGCACCGATGACATCGTCATTGCGGTACACACGGAAATAGTCATTTGAGAAAAGCTTCTGCACGGTTTCAGCCGCTTCCATATCATCACTGACCGCGTTGACGCATGTGACAAGACGCAGGATCACCTCTTCGGCATGGGACGGACCGATCAATGAGACAATCGCCTTTGTCTTTTCCTCAGGCATGGTCTTGCGGATCACTTCGGACATGCGCTCATGTGTCACCGGATGGAACCCCTTGGCAACATTGATCACGATCAACGGCGTGTCCACATATTCAGCAGCCTGTTTCAGCACACTTTCAATTGCCATTGACGGAACAGCGGCCAGCAGCACATCGCTTCCTTTGACACATGCAATTTCCTTTGTCGCTCTCAGCGCTTCGCTGATCGGAGCCTGGAAATAGCGTGAATTGTGATGATTCTCATTGATATCATTCACTTCATCATCGGAGATTCCCCAAAGCACGACATCATTTCCGTTGTCAGCCAGCACCTGGGCAAGTGCGGTTCCCCAGCTGCCGGTTCCCAGTACTGTGATTCTCATTCTGACACCTTCTTCCTGACAATGATTCTGATCGGTGTTCCCTCCAGATCAAATGCATTTCTCAGAGAGTTTTCAAGGAATCTCTGATAAGAGAAATGCAGCAGCTTGGGATCATTGCACGAAAGCACAAAGGTGGGCGGCTGAACCGAAACCTCAGTGCCGTAATATACACGGAAACGCTTGCCGTTTCTCGCCGGAGCGGGATTGGTCAGCTGCGTGTCCGCGATCACTTCGTTGAGAATATTGGTCGGAATGCGGCGGTTTGCATTTTCACAGACACGGTCCACTTCCGGAATCAATGTATCAACACGCTGGCGTGTCTTTGCGCTCACATAAAGCACAGGCGCCCATGAGAGATAGGCAAATTCACTTCTGACTTTCTCTGTGAATTTGACCATTGTATGATCATCTTTTTCGATCGCATCCCATTTGTTGACAACGATAATCACCGGCTTGCCGGCATCAACGGCATATCCTGCGACATGTTTGTCCTGTTCGCGGATACCTGCTTCGGCATCAATCACAAACAGTGCGACATCGCATCGTTCAATGGCGCTCATGGCTCTGAGCACTGAGTATTTCTCCACCGATTCATATACTTTTCCGCGCTTGCGGATGCCGGCGGTGTCAACAATGACATACGGTCTGCCGTCATGTTCAAACGGTGTGTCAATGGCATCTCTGGTTGTTCCCTGCACATTGGAAACAATCGAGCGCTCCTCTTTGAGAATCGCGTTGACCAGCGATGATTTGCCGACATTCGGTTCACCGATCACGGCGATATGAATGCCTTCATAATCATCTCTTTCAAGGTTTTCAGGCATTTTCTCCATGCAGGCGTCAAGCACATCGCCGATGCCTATGCCATGGATGCCGGAACAGCCGATCGGATCACTCAGTCCGAGCGCATAGAATTCATAGATATTCATCATATGAATCTGATCGTCAATCATATTGACAGCCAGCACCACCGGCTTGGACTGTTTCTGCAGCATTGACGCAATGTATTTGTCGTCTTCGCTCAGTCCGGTCTTGCCGTTGCAAACCATCAGAATGACATCCGCCTCATCAATGGCAATCTGCACCTGGGCACGGATTTCCTCCTGATAAGGCTGGTCGGCAAGCTGAATGCCGCCGGTGTCAATCAGACGGAATGTATCGCCTGCCCATTCGCCATGGGCATAGATTCTGTCTCTGGTGACACCCGGAATGTCTTCAACGATCGACACTCTTTCACCCGCTATGCGGTTAAAGATCGTAGACTTGCCGACATTCGGCCTGCCTACGATCGCAATAACTCCTTTATTCATTACTCCTCCTTCTGAAGGAATGGTTCTGCCAGCTGATAAATCCTTTCCACAACCTCTTCAATACTCATATCAGATGTATCGATCTCAACCGCGTCATCTGCTTTGCGCAGCGGTGAGTTTGCACGATGCGTGTCATCATAATCACGCTGGCGGATTTCCTCCGCTATGGTTTCCACATCGGAAGTCGGAATTCCTTTTTCAATGTTCTGCTTATATCTTCTTTCAGCGCGCGCTCTTGCGGAAGCTGTCATGAAGATTTTGACTTCTGCATCTTTCAGCACGACCGTGCCGATGTCACGGCCATCCATGATGAAGCCTTTGGCCTTTGCCATTTCCTGCTGTCTTGCGACCAGATCACTTCTCACATTCTTGTGAGCGGACACCTTTGAAGCTGCCATGGAAATCTCATCGGTGCGGATCGCTGTGGACACATCCTCGCCATCCATGAACACGCCGCCCTCCGATGTCAGCCTGATATCCGTGTTTTTCAGCATGTCACATACAGCCTGTTCGTCATCGAGTGCGATTCCCTCTCTGACACATTTCAAAGCTGTACATCTGTACATGGCACCTGTGTCCAGATGGACATAGCCAAGTTTCGCGCCAAGTCTTTTGGCGATTGTGCTTTTTCCGGCAGCACTCGGACCGTCGATTGCAATATTGATTCTTCCCATTATGCACCTCTTGACAATACTACCCAGTAAATCAGAATAAACAGAATCACAACAAGAGCGATAATCAGAACCACAAGGACCAGATTCAAAATGCGGTTTGTGTAGCGCATTTTGTCATTGACCTCACTGAGGTTATCCTCATATCCGTCCAGCTGCGCGCGCATCTGCGTTGTCTCATTGAGAAGTCTCTGTCTGGTTGTGCGGTCATCCTCAAGCTCACTGTAAATCTGCTCATTCACCGTCTTGCGCGGCTGCTGTTTCAGCGGCTTGCCGTTGACCAGACTCTGAACTTCGGCCATGATATCCTCTCTGGACATTGCCTGGGGCTCTTCATTGTGCTGCTCCTCTTCGGGAATATCGATCTTTTCCGTATTCTCGTCATCATCATAGTTTTTGAACGGTGACATGAACGGAATATCCGCAGTGTCATTGCGCTTGCGCTCATTGGGATACGGTGTGGAGACCGGTTTCGGTGTTTCCTGTCTGCGCGGGGTTCCCTTGATTTCCTGCATGATATTCATGCTGGTGTTCTGCGATACCGCATTGCCGTTTTCAATGTTGTATTTCTTAACTTCGCGGATCACCTCATCCATGATTTCATTGGAGTCGACATCCGTGTCATTCTCATTTCTGTATGCATCATAGCTGAAGACCGGTTCGCGGGCTGCCTGTGCTTCAATCTGGGATGCGATTTCCTCCAGGGATGCCTGCACTTTTGCATGTGCAGCATCATGCGATCCGCCGCTTTCCTCAGGCGCTTCAAAATTGCCGGGATCGATTTCATTCAGCCGTTTTGAAAAGCGTGAAAGCTCGGGTGTATTCAGGGTTTCCCCTGCAGAACTGTCATGCTGAAGCTGATCTCTCAGTTCTTTGTATTTCTCTCTGCGTGACAAACTTGCCATATTCAATTTCTCCGTTAAACAAACTATAGAATAACATATTTTAGCTCACATAGTAAAACACCTGCGGCTGTTTATGCACATTCGCAGGTGTTTGTTTCAGATAATGGCTATGATATGCCTTTTAGCGTTTCAGCAGCGGTGAAACATGCTTGTAAAGCAGCGCGGTGACGATGGAGATCACAACACCCTTGATCAGATTGAACGGGGTCACGCAGGCAAGCACGAACTGGAATGTGTTCTGAATAAACGGGAAGATCGCCTGTCCTGCGGAAAGAATCATATCAAGCGGGAAATGCGCAATCGACACAAATGCGGGCAGCAGAACAAAATAATTCAGAATGACTCCGGCAACCACCATGCATAATGTGCCTATGGCCATGCTGATCATCGCTCCCTTTTTTGTTTTGTTGTTCTGGTACATGATTCCGGCGGGCACAACGAGTGCGCAGCCGATCAGGAAATTGGCAAACTCGCCGACCCCCATTGTGATCGTGCCGTTGAAGAGCAGATTCAGAATTACTTTGATCGTTTCAATCATGACTGCCGCTGCCGGTCCGAGCGCGAAAGCTCCGATCAGAACAGCCACTTCCGAAAAGTCAAACTTGTAGAAGCTCGGTGCAACCGGGAGCGGGAATTCAATCAGCATCAGAATGAATGAAATTGCTCCGAGGATTGCGATTTTTGCCATT
>CACWLH010000110.1 GCA_902761625.1 uncultured Erysipelotrichaceae bacterium | reverse complement strand
AAAAAAAAAAAAAAAAAAAAGATCATATGCGATCTTCATTTTCAGGCGGTGTCAGTCTTCAGCCGGATCTTTGCGGAAATCATTCAGCACGTTCATGAAATCAATAATTCTCTGGTCAATCTCATTTTCAGGCAGCTTCTGATAATAATTGATATCACCGTGTTTTTCCGCTTCGCCGAAATACCAGCATTTATAATCCACGATTTTCATCATTTCATTCAGTTCATCGATTTTTGCCTGAAGATTCTTTTTGTGCTCTTCAAACATAAGTTTTCTTTCGTGGAGGGTCTTATCCCCCTGCACATACAGTTCCATGAATGCGCGGATATCACTGATCGGCATGCCGCTTTTTTTGAGTACGGTGATTGTATAGAGAGGTTCAAAGTCTTCTTCTGTGAAAATACGGATACCCGAATCACTGCGTCTGACAAAGGGAAGAAGGCCTTCCTTGTCATAATAGCGGAGTGTGTATGCGCTGATGCCGGTGCGTTTTGCGACGTCTTTGATCGTATAATATGTGCTCATTAATTTTTCCTCTTGACTTAGAGTATACTCTAATTTTTAACATGAAGTAGAACAACAGACAGGAGGGTTCCCATGACACAGGCAAAAGCTGAAAGAATTGAAATGAATCAGAGTGCATTTGAAAAGATCAACAATACAAAAGTTTACTGGCTCGGCGGAGGCGGCGCGATGATCAACTCCCGCGGAACCGTGATTCTGATCGATCCCCTTCTGCAGGACTTTGACATGCCGGTACTGACCGAAGCACCTTTCGGTGTGAAGGATGCAGGACATATTGATGCAGTGCTGATCACACACTGCGATAATGATCATTTCAGCAAATCCACGCTTCTTGATCTCAAGGATCAGATTGATGAAATCCATACCACACACTATGTGGCTAAGCTCAGTGAGGAAATCGGCCTTGAGGCAAAAGGCCATGATATCCATGATTCCTTTACTGTAAACGGAATCAAGATCACCCTGACTCCGGCTGATCACGCATGGCAGAATGATTCTCCCAAGCACAGCAAGGTCCGCCACTATGAAATGGAGGATTTCTGCGGATTCCGCATTGAAACAGAAGACGGCGTCATCTGGATGCCCGGTGATTCTCGACTGATGCAGGAACAGCTCGAACAGGATCCGATGGATCTGATCCTCATGGATATTTCTGATTCAAGATGGCATATCGGTCTTGACGGTGTCGATAAGATGGCAGCTGCTTATCCGGAAACACCGCTGCTGCCGATTCACTGGGGATGTGTTGACGCTCCCGAGTGGAAGGAATTCAACGGCGATCCGGCTGTCGTCAAAGAAAGAATCGTCAATCCGGAAAGACTGTATGTGAAAGCGGTCGGCGAAGCATTTGAGCTTGGCGCAAAAGACTGATCTCTCATTCACTTAAAAGGGAAACCGCGCGGTTTCCCTTTTTTCATTTCAGATTGTATTTACTTTAAACCTGATCATCAGCCGAGATTCAGATTGCGGTCCAGAATCAGCCAGGTCAGCGATGTGAAGAGCGCGGTCAGGGCGATGGAATAGACATAATACAGACCGGCGGATTCCAGCATGTTGGGCAGATGAATCACATTCATTACAAGACTCAGAATGACATTGATGCCGATGAATGCACCGACCGCTGCCAGTGTCTCATGATCTTTGACCAGATGGCCGATTGCCAGTGCCAGATAGATCTGCGAAATGAGCTCCACGGAAGTGAGAATGCTGAACACAACCGCTTTGAAGATCTGCGGCAAAAGATTCGCGTCGAAGATCTGACTGAATGCGGACATGATCTGCTGCATGGCATTGCGTAATTGCTCAAAGTCAGCCGAGATCAGACCGATGATCAGGAAGGAAAGCACCACAACCAGTGCGCACACAACTGTGATCACGAGGGCTGAGAGCACCTTTGCCACGATATGTTCCAGGGTGGAAACCGGCAGTGAGAAACTGAGATATCCTTCATCCCCAAGCAGGTTTCTCTTAAAGCGCAATGTCAGGATGACAATCGGAATCACCCAGCAGATAATCATTGTCACGCCATAGACAATCGCGATAAACGCGAGTACGGAATTTCCCTCGGCATTGAAGCGACCGAACAGACCGATGATCACTGACATGCCAAGCAATGCGAGATACAGCGGTGCGAATGAGCGGAACGCTGCTTTCAGATCATATTTCATTAACTTTCCCAGCATCTGAATACCTCCCGGAAGTGTTCATCCAGACTCTTTCCGGACTGCTCACGGATGGAATCGACGGAGTCCTGGAGAATCACTTTGCCTTCTTTCAGGAAAATCGCTTCATCGAGCACCGACTCGACATCGGCGATCAGATGAGTGCTGATGAGAATGGACGCATCCTCATCGTAATTGGACAGAATGGTATGAAGGATATAGTCTCTTGCGGCAGGATCGACACCGGCAATCGGCTCATCAAGCAGATACAGCTTTGCCCTTCTGCTCATGGTCAGGATCAGCTGAAGCTTTTCCTTTGTGCCCTTGGACATTTTCTTCATCGGGATTTTATGATCGATATTCAGCGAGCGGATCATATCGACTGCCCTTTGTGTATCGAAATCCTCATAGAAATCCTCATACAGATAAATCAGATCACGGCAGTTCATCCATTCCGGCAGATAATTTCTGTCCGGAAGATAAGAAACGATTTTCTTTGTTTCCACGCCGGGCTGATTGCCGCAGATGCTGATATCGCCCTGGGTGGGAACCAGCAGACGGCATGCAAGTTTGATCAGTGTGGTCTTGCCGGAGCCGTTGGGGCCCAGCAGACCGGTGATGCGACCGCTTTCCAGTGTGATATTGACGGAATCCAGAGCGGTCTTTGAACCGTAGTTTTTGGTCAGATTCCTGCATTCAAGCACATTCATCAGTTTTCTCCTTTCGCAGCCTTGACGGCTTCGATGACTTCTTTTTCCGAATAGCCCAGTTCTGTCATTCTGACAAAGAGCTCTTCAATGTATTTGCTGCTGAGTGATTTCCTCAGCGAGATGAGCATTTCCGCATCATCAGTGACATATTTCCCGCTGGTCCTTTCCGTACGCACAAATCCGTTCTGTTCCAGGTCCGCATACGCTCTTTGCACAGTGTTCGGATTGACGCCTGCCTCCAGGGCAAGCTCACGCACGGAAGGAAGTTTTGAGCCGGGCGGGTATTCACCTTTGACAATCCGGATTTCGATTCGTTCAACGATCTGGATGTAGATCGGCTGATCGGATTTGAATGTCCAGCTCATATATCCCTCCCTTTGTGTATCACTGTATTAATCACTTAATACACTAGTACAGTAATACGTTCATACATTCCTGTCAAGAGGTTGAGACAAATTCTTTTTTAGAACATATCCGCATGTCCGGACCGCACACAGATATTTTGCGCGGAATGAGAATACAAAAACGGTCATAACGCAGAACAGAGCACCCTTCCGGGTGCCCTGTTCTGAATGAAAGAGTTCAATCAATGAATGTCGCTGACAATCCGTGCCGCATCATCCAGGCTGATTCCTTCGGTGAGGCTGATGGAGTAGCTGTATCCGCTCCTGATCCAGGTCATCAGATGCACACGTCCGTCATCGCCTTTTACTGTAACCTTGTAGTTTCCGCCGTTGATTTCCGTCTCGAATCCGTAAGTGTTGTAGTCTCCGCTGATATCATCTTCGCCTGCCGCCTTGCGCACATGCATCATGATCTCCTCATCTGCATCTGTATAGGCGACATCAATCATTTCCTTGTTATAAACGCTGATTTCAGAACGTGTCCATTCCAGGAATGTGTCAGGGCATTCCAGTGAGAATCCAATTATCTGCTCCGCCTGTGCCATGGATTCAACCGTCTCATACGGTCTCACCAGTTCCACATTGCTGCCGCCCGGGACATTCTGGCCCGGCTTCAGCACCTGCGGCAGAAGAATTGCCATTAACAGCACCGCGAAGGCGCCCGCGAGCATCTTCATATTGAACCAGCTGAAGGCCTTTTTCTCTTTTGGCATATACCCCTTCGGGGCAGCCTCAAGGATGAAGTCATCATTGATGTCTGTCATCGCTTTCAGAATTGTTTCTTTTTTCATATGCTGTATCCCTCCTCGATGAGGTATTCTTTCAGTTTATCCCTGGTTCTCATCAATGTCATTTTGACATTGCTTTCGCTCATTCCGTTTTCTTTGGCGATCTCTTTGACATTGAGCATGTACCAGTATCTCTGCACGAACACAGTCCTTGCCTGTTTCTCGCACTGTTTCAGGAAACCGTTGATCACATCCGTCAATACGGACAGATCCAGCTGTTCCTCCACGTCCGAGCTCTGGCCAACCACTTCGGCCATTTCGTCCAGGCACGCGTCCGTTTCCGTTCCGCCGCGCTTGTCCGCGCTCAGTTTTTCGAATAAATTAATGGCAATATTGCGGCAGATTTTTCCGAGATATGTGCTTAATCTCTCCGGACGGTGGGGAGGAATCGAGTTCCATATCTGCAGCCAGGTATCATTCACGCATTCCTCTGTATCCTCTCTGTCGAGCAGGATGCTGTAAGCGATCTTTCTGCAGTATTTCCCGTATTTTCTGTCCGTCTGGGCGATGGCATTCTCATCCCTGTCCCAGTACATTTCAACGATTTCAAAGTCTTCCATATCTCAGATTATACATCATGCACACATGGTTCCGGTTGTGATTGCACGATGATTCACTTGCCATTTGTGTCAGTCTGTCAGGCTTCGATGTCGAGGATTGTGACGGTTCCATCCAGTGCCTTATGGATGGTGATGATGGCTTCCTTCTTCTCAGCTCCCGGGTAAACAACCTGGCTTTCT
>CACWLH010000109.1 GCA_902761625.1 uncultured Erysipelotrichaceae bacterium | reverse complement strand
ATAAGGAATGCAATATATGAGGAGAAAAAAGCAGGAACGCATTCCTCCCCGCCCAAATCAGAGATTATGGACGGGGTCTCCTGCGTTCACTAATGAAATCAGCAGGCTTTCCGGCCTGCTGTATTTTTTATTGGAGTTTCAGAGTTTGAGATCGCCTTCCTTGATCCATCCCGCTTTGCGCTCCGCTTCGCATACCAGCCAGCTGATCACTGCCGGAAGAATGAAGCAGATCAGAATGAGACCGATCCAGTCCATGGCGCCGATCGAGCTTTTCACACCATTAGCGACGTCATTGACCCAGCCGGTACAGACACCGATCTGGCCGACCAGACCGCATGTTCCCATGCCGGAAGCGACTGCCGGACCGTTGTTTTCCATATGGAACACGCATGTGGCAAGCGGACCGGTAACCATCGACGCGATGATCGGAGGAAGCCATGTCTTCGGATTTTTGATGATGTTGGACATCTGCAGCATGCTTGTGCCAAGTCCCTGTGACACCAGACCGCCGATGCCGTTTTCCTTATAGCTCATCACCGCAAAGCCGACCATCTGCGCACAGCAGCCTGCCACAGCAGCTCCGCCTGCCAGACCGGTCAGACCAAGCGCGGCACAGATGGCTGCACTTGAGATCGGAAGTGTCAGGGCAATGCCCACCAGCGCGGAGACGATGATACCCATGAAGAACGGCTGCAGTTCGGTTGCCCACATGATCAGGGTGCCAAGAGAGCTTGCCGCTTTGCCGATATAAGGCGCAAAGAGAACACTGAGCAGAGTGCCGGCAAGGATTGTCACAGCCGGCGTGATCAGGATATCAACCTTTGTTTCCTTTGATACAAGCTTGCCGCATTCACATGCGATAATCGCGATTACATAAACGGCCAGAGGTCCCCCTGCCCCGCCAAGTGAATTGGCAGCGGCGCCGACCGCGATCAGAGAGAAGAGCACCAGCTGAGGCGCATGCAGGGCGTAGCCGATGGAAACCGCCATGGCGGGGCCGGCAACGCTTTTGGCAAATGTTCCCGCGTCAATCAGGAACTGGATGTTCAGCTGAGATCCGAGGGTCTCAATGATTGTGCCGATCAGCAAAGACGCAAACAGACCCTGTGCCATGGCGCTCATCGCGTCGATGACATATCTGTGCGCGGAAATCGTGACATCTTTCTTTTCAAGGAATTCTCTGAGATTGCTCATGAATGTGCCCTCCTTTGTTTCCAAGGGAGTTATACCATAAACGATTTCATTTGTATAGTCATTTTGACTATATCTCTCGTGATTTGTTTATTGCTTTGGCATGTCTGCCCATTTTTCCGCGTGCAGACAATCAAGGCCTCCCGTGAATGAGAGGCCTTGATTGCTTTTTTGAAATACTGCTTTTTACTGCTTTACAAAATGCACCTGCGGTATACCGGGTGTCGGTTCAATCACCGCGTCAAAGCCGGTAACCTTGCCATCCTCAATCAGAAAGGTGACCGGGAACTGCACACCGTAAACAAACATTGCAGCATCGAACACATCATAGTGATAATGGCTCAGGATGCCCTGGTAGGTATCCCACTGCAGGGTTAATCCCTGTTCCCCGCAGGCAACCGTAATGGTTCCGAAGCCTTCACTCTGATAGACACCCGCATATTGGGACAGCGGCAATGAAGGTGAAGTGCCCTGCACTCTTGCGGCTTCCTTAGCCTGCATGCCGGCGGCCATGCCTGCAAACAGCGGACCGAGAACGGCATTGATTGAAGCTGTCCAGTCCTTTTCCTCTGCGCAAAGATAATCATCAAGGATCTGGTATGTGATCGCGTTGGGCAGGAAGTTTGTCGTTCCGTTGGAAAGAACGATCACTCCTAAATTCTCGCAAGGCAGAAGTGTCATTAGCGCGGAGAATCCAAGTGTGTTGCCGCCATGGCTGCACATTCTGTTTCCACGGTAAAGATCGGTAAACCAGCCCAGACCGTAGGTTGTTTCCGTGATCTCATCCAGTGAGAAAAGATACGGAGAGCCGAGCACCTGCGGCTTATGCATTTCATCAAGTGTCGCTTTTTCAACCAGTTTCTTTCCTTCCCAGCTGCCGTCGCCAAGCTGGAACTGCACATACTTCAGCATATCCTTCGCATTCGATACAATGCCGCCGGCAGGATTGACTGCCTTAAGGGAAAGATACGGCTGTGCCATGTTGCCCTGCGGAGTGGCGATGTAGCCGAGCGAGCGGTTTTCGTTTTCTTCCATTTCGGCAATCGTAAAGACGGTATCGTTCATGCCTAACGGCGTCAGAATACGTTCCTTAACCAGTTCCTCCCAACTTTTTCCGGTAACTGCCTCGGCAACGCATCCCGCCAGCATGACCATCTGGTTGGAATATTTGAATCCGGCCCTGAAATCATACTGCGGCTGCAGATATTCCAGCATCGGAATCATCTCGCTGCGCACTTCCGGTACCGGATAAATCGATTGGGCATCATATGCCGCAACGCCGGTACGGTGGGACAGCAGATCCCGCAGCGTCACGTGGGCTGTCACATACGAATCGTACAGTTTGAAAGAAGGGATATAATTGATGACAGGTGTATCCCAGCTGACTTTTCCTTCATCGACCAGCATTCCGAGAATCAGCGCGGTAAAGCTTTTGGTTGCAGAGCCGATCGGCATGAGTGTGTTCTCATCCACCGGATCGGTGTCATTACGTTTTCCGTAACCGCCGGATACGATGACTTTCCCGTCTTTGATGATACCGATGGAAAAGCCCTGAAGATTCCATTTGGCAAGAAGCTCGTCGGCGCGGCTGTCCAAAGCCTGTACATAGTTTCCCATTGTGTCTATCCTCCTCAGAAACCATTTACCCGGATACCGATACCCGGTTCATCCAGAAGCGTGATCTTTCCGCCTTCGGATGTAAAACCTCCTGTGATCCAGTCACAGTGGCTGAAAAACGTAATGTCGAGATCAATTTTAGAAATGTTCTTCATCGCTGCCGCCAGATGCATGGCTGCCGTATTGGCAATGACGCTTTCTCCCATACAGCCGAGCATACAGAACACGCCGGCCGCTTCGGCAATGGCATTGATACGGATTGCTTTCTCAATACCGCCGCATTTCATCAGCTTGATATTCAGACCGTCACAGGCACGCATCGAACAAAGACGCAGCGCGTCCTGCGGCAGATGGCAGCTTTCATCGGCAATCACCGGCAGGCATGTGCCGGTTTTGATTTCCTTCAATCCCTCAAAGTCAAAATCTCTGACCGGCTGTTCGATCAGTTCAATCTTCAGCTGACGTAAAAGCGGCTCAATCTGCAGCGTATCCTTGACAGACCAGCCCTGATTGGCATCCACCCGCAGTACGATATCATCCCCTACTGCCTTGCGGACCGCTTTAATCCTTTCCGCGTCGGTTTCGATATCATGACCCAGTTTGATTTTGAGAATGTTGAAACCGGATTTCTTCCAGGAAAGGCAGTCTTCTGCCATGGATTGAGGCGTGCCGATTCCGATTGTCACATCCGATTCCAGACAGGGATCATCCCCGCCAAGAAACTTGTACAGCGGCAGCCCCGCCCTTTTGGCCGCGATATCGTAACAGGCAATATCAAATGCCGCCTTGACAGCGGTATGGCCATGGTACATCCCGTCCATAATCCGGTGGATGGACTGAATGGCAAGCGGATTCATACCGATCAGTTTTTCCCGGAACTGCCCGGCAATAACCATGCAGGTATCGAGATTGTCGCCGGTCACATATTCCAGCGGTCCCGCTTCCCCATAGCCGGTAATTCCTTCGTCGGTATCGATGCGCAACACCATGGTTTCGAATCCGTAAAGAACCGTAAAGGCAATCTCAAACGGCTTGTTGAAGGCAAACTGCGCCTTTTGCATAGTGATATCAGTGATTTTCATAGATAACCGCCCATATGATAAATGCATTATAGTACAGAATCGTCAGTCATGCACGCATGTATACAGGCGGCACGGAATGTGAAAAATCCGCTTCGCTCATTGACGTCTCAGCATTGTCCTGACGGATGTGAAAAAAGGCCTCCTTTTACAGGAATGCCGCAGTTCAAAATGAATCCTGTCAACTTTTCAAATCCCGTGACAGAAACGGTTATGGAAAGTCAAAGGTACTATAATTGAATTGTAATGAACGATTTCTGGACACACAAAGACAATATTCCCGAAGGCATGGGATACGGACAGTTCACATGGAAGCATCTGCTGTATATGGCGGCTGTTGCGGTCTGCGTCATTGTTTCCGCGATGTGGTATCTGCAGGCGGATCAGGCGGGAAGAATCCTCTTCCTGCGGACAATCGGCGCGGTTCTGATTCTGATTGACATCATCAAAATGGTTCTGATCGCCTTCTCTGACGTAAAATTCTCAGAATATCTGCCGCTTGAGCTGTGCAGCTTCGCCGCTTACTTCATCGTCTGTGATTCCATATTCATCGGAAATACCTTCTTCCCGGAAATGCTGCTGACACTGTTTCTTCCGGCGGCGATCATGGCAGTCCTCTTTCCGACAACCTCCACCCTGCCGGCTTTCAATTTCTATACGATTCACCAGTTCCTCTACCACGGACTGATCATCGCATATATCGTTGCCCGCTTTGCGGCAAAGGAAATTCCGCTGACCTATACGGGGGTCTGGCTCTCCATCCTGAAAATCATTGTTCTTGCGGCAGTCATTTATGTCATTGACTGCCGGTTTAATAAAAACTTCATGTTTCTGAGGGATACATACGGAAATCCGATGCTGGAAGCCATCCGCAGAATCACCGGTGACGGTATTGCCTACACCGGCGGACTGATCTGCTTCTGCATCATCATGATTCATGTATTCTTCGCTCTGTTCAAATGCATTGAAATGCTGTTACTTCACTGACTTTCTCCGCAATGGTG
>CACWLH010000108.1 GCA_902761625.1 uncultured Erysipelotrichaceae bacterium | reverse complement strand
GCTTTCAAGTTTGGAAAGGGATCTGGCTGTGATGACGGCATTGTCGCCGTGTGAGAGCACCGCTCTGGCAATACCTTCGCCGATACCGCCTGCGCTGGCGCCTGTGATAATCCATGTTCTGCTCATATTTTTTCTCCTGTTTGCAATTACAATATATCCTCATAGGATGATGAAAAGAAGTCTCTGATCAGAAATAAGTGTATATAAAACAGTATACACTCAGCCTTTGAGACAGGATATGAAGCGCTTGACTTTCTCATCCGGAACCAGGCTGTACAGAATGCCGTAGGGCATGCAGTGGCCCCATTCCATGGGAATCATTTTCATGGTCGGATGGGCTTTCATCCACTTTTCGCTGATTAACAGCACCGCACCGCTTTCCTCCGCGTAGTTGAAGGTGTCCATATCATACATATCAAAATCATGGATCTGGATATCCGGATATAAGGAGATCAGTTCCTTTCTGATCCGGTCCATCTCTTCCATACGGCCCTCACGCATGATCATGACTTTCTGATCTGACAGATCAGACAGACGCAATGAATCGAGTTTCCGGAAAGGGTGGCGCAGCGATACGGCCGCATTGATCGGGATCTGTTCCAGAACAATGCCGCTGCAGCCGCGGTATTTCAGATGAACCGGATCCGCAACGCCGCAGATCACATCGATTTCCCTGCCGAAATGACGGAAAAGATCACTGACCGCTTCCGATGAATTGGCAAAAGGCACAATCTGGATTTTCACCTGCGGCCATTTTTCATAGATTCTTTCCCAGAACCGGGTGATCGTGTCAGCCGGAGAGACAGGGGATGTGCCGACCCGGATGATCTGATCATTTGCATCATTGATCCGTCTGGCTCTTCTTAATGCATTGTCCGCATCACTCAGCAGCAATCTTCCATCCTGATACAGCGATTCACCGGCTTGTGTCAGTTTAAGACCTCTTGGGGTGCGCTCAAAAAGAGGCACATCCGCCTCCTCTTCCAGCATATTGATCTGCTTGATCAGTGCGGAAGGGGTGATGTACATCGCTTCGGCCGCCTTGTGGAAACTGCCCGCATCGGCGGTGCGTATGAATGCTTCGAGATATTTCAGATTCAGCATGGCTCTTTCTATGTTTACTGAAAGTATTATACTTGATCGATCCGTCTGAACACAATCCGGGTATTGTCATATTGTGAAACATAAAAAGATTCCCGGAACAGATCCGGGAATCCTGATCATCAGAAGGTTACATGCCGACGGAATCGAAGAAGTCAATGATGCCCTGTTCGACGACTTCCTTGATATCACCGTAATTATGAATTTCGTGACGGTAGCCGGTATAGAGCACGGTGGTCACATCATGGCCTGTGTCTGTGAGCCAGTTTGCGCACTGATAAACACCTGTGCCATACTGGCCGACCGGGTCCTGGTCGCCGGCGATATTGTAGATCGGCAGGTCCACAGGCACTTTCTTTGCCCATTCCTCACCGGTGATGTCCTGCATCATCTGCATGAAATAAAGCCATGCACGGTTTGTGGTCGGTTTGGTGAATGCGTCAAACGGATCCGCCGCGTGATCATTCTGCACATACGGATCATCGCAGATCCACTCATTGCCGAGCTTGACTCCTTCGGGGATTCTTGCGAACATCCAGCCCATGAACTGTCCGCCGAGACTCGGATCAGCGCCTTCGCCCTGACCTTCATCGACGAGCTTCTGCACAACGGCGATATTGTTTTCAAGATTGGGCCATACACCGGTTGTGCCGCAGATTGTCGCAGCCGTCAGATCCTCACCGAATCTGGCCATGTACATTCTTGTGATGAAGGAGCCCATGGAATGGCCGAACATGAAGTAGGGCAGATCAGGATACTTTTCAACCGTGAGGTCATGGAGTTTCTTTTCATCCATCACCATCGTCTCAAAGCCCTTGTCTCCCCAGTCACCCCATTTGTCATTTTCAACGGCGGTCTTGCCATGGCCGACATGATCATCAGCGGCAACGATATAGCCGGCTTCCATGAAGCTTGTGATCATGTGGAGATAACGTCTGGAATGTTCGCCGAAGCCGTGGATCAGCTGAATGATGCCGACCGGTTTGCATGCGGGCACATAAATCCAGCCGTAAACGGTGTCGCGTTCATTGAATGATGAAAAAGTGATTTCATGAAGCATATTATGATCCTCCGTTCTTATAGATGCTTTGTTAAATCCATCATAGCACGAAGGCGCATGAATCGAGTGCGGATGAACGATATTTTTGAACTTCATTGACTGATTGTCAATGAACAAATATAATTGCATGGACTTACTGGAGTAATGCATGAAAACTGTGAAATTCGGTGGCACATCCCTCGCTTCAGCTGAGATGATGAAGCATTGTGCAGACATATTGAAAAGTGACGATGCCAGACGTTATGTGATCGTCTCGGCTCCCGGCAAACGCTTTGACGGCGATATCAAAGTGACTGATCTTCTGTACCGGATCTATTCCGAAGTGCTCAATGATTATGATCCCGAACCGACCCTGATGCTCATCTATCAGAGGTTCAGCGAAATCATCGAAGGACTCGGCATTGAATTTGATCTGGACGGGGAATTTGAAGAGATCAGAAAGAATCTGAATCATGATCTCAATCCCAACTGGCTCGCATCCAGAGGAGAATACCTCAATGCGAAAATCTTTGCGGCATATCTGGGATGGCCGTTTATCGATGCCAAGGATCTGATCATCTTCAAGGAGAATCATATTCTTTCGCATCATCTGACCTACAAGGTCGCAGGGGAGGTTCTTTCCGATTTCTCCCACGCGGTGATTCCCGGCTTCTATGGCGCGGACACGCATGGCGTCATCACCACATTCACCAGAGGCGGCTCAGACGTGACCGGTGCGGTGATTGCCAGAAGCGTGAAGGCAAGTCTGTATGAAAACTGGACCGATGTTTCCGGTGTCATGACCGCTGATCCGCGCATTATCGACAATCCCAAACAGGTGAAATGGATCAGCTACCGTGAACTGCGTGAGCTTTCCTACATGGGCGCGTCCGTGCTTCATGAGGATGCCATCCTGCCGATCCGCTCCAGCGGCATTCCGATCCAGATCCGCAACACGATGGATCCCGAAGCGGAAGGCACCATGATCGTTTCCAGATATCCGTTTGATATGAACAAGCACCCGGTCACCGGCATTGCCGGCAAGAAGGGGTTCTCAAACCTGCAGATTGAAATGGCCCTGATGAACACCCAGGTGGGATTCGGCGCAAGGGTATTGGAGATCATTGCCGAAAACGGCATCTCCTATGAACATACCCCGACTTCCATCGATATCATCTCCGTCATTGCCGAAACCAGATATTTCGAGAAATGCCGCAGCAAGATCATCATGGAAATCGACCGTGAATTCCATCCCGACAAACTGTTCATCGAAGACGGCATGGCTCTTGTCACAGTCGTTGGCGAAGGTATTTCCACCAACGTCGGCGTGGCTGCCAAGGTTCTTCAGATCATCTCAAACGCAGGCATCAACGTCCGTATGATCGATGCCGGCTGTTCCGAGCTGAATATCATCATCGGCATCAACGAGACCGATTATGAGAAAACCATCAAAGCCCTGTACGACGGGCTTCACGAATACTTCTGAGCGCATGGAAACATGTGCTTTTTTTAAATATTTCAAATAAACACCATATAACAGTTGAAACAGTGTTAACACTGTTATATAGTGTTTATAGCCGAAAGGCAGAGGTAATTGCATGCAGATGATTATCAACACTTCATCCATGGTGCCGATCTATGAGCAGATCATGGAAAACATCAAACGGATGATTATTGAAGGGGAATTGAAAAACGGAGACGTTCTTCCTTCCGTGCGCACGCTTTCCAAAGAGCTGAAAATCAGTGCGCTGACAGTCAAAAAGGCCTATGACTGTCTGGAGGAGGAAGGCTATACGGCAACTGTCCATGGCAAAGGAACTTATGTGAAGGGAACCAATGCCGAAATGCTGGCGGAACAAAGACGTTTCGAAATCCAGAATGACCTGGAAAAAGTTGTGAAGAAGGCGGAACAGTACGGCGTATCCCATGAGGAAATCACGCAGCTGCTTTCGCTGATCTTCGAGGAGTAAAAAAAATGCTGAAAATCGATCATATACAGAAACACTGGCCGGGATTTGATCTCGACTGTTCCATGGAGGTGAACAGGGGACGGATCACAGGTCTCATCGGTGCCAACGGGGCCGGCAAGAGCACATTGTTCAAGATTATTCTCGGACTGGTATTTGCCGATGGCGGTAAGATCACACTGTTTAATAAGGACTATAAAGACCTCACCGAGCAGGACAGAACCAGAATCGGCGCGGTGCTTGCGGACAGCACATTCTCCGGCTTCATCACCATCAATGATGCGAAGACCATTCTCAAAAGCTTCTATCCCGCTTTCAATGAGCAGCTTTTCGAGAAGAAATGCCGTGAATTCAATCTGGCCCCGGACAAAAAGATCAATGAGCTTTCCACCGGTATGAAGGCAAAGTTCAAGGTGCTCTGTGCAATCACAAGGGATGCGGACTTCCTGATTCTTGATGAGCCGACCAGCGGTCTTGATGTCATCGCCCGCGATGAGGTGCTGGAAATGCTCAGGGATTACATGGAGGAAAATGATTCCCGTGCCATTCTGATCAGCTCGCATATCTCAACCGATCTGGAAACCCTCTGCGATGATTTCTATATGGTCCATGAGGGAAATATCATTCTCCATGAGGAAACCGACCGTCTGCTCTCCGAATATGCGATTTTGAAAACAGATCTGAAGACCTATGAAACCCTGGATAAAAAGTATCTTCTCAGAAAGAAGAAGGAACCGTTCGGATACAGCTGCCTGACTGATTGCCGCGGATATTATCTTGAGAATTATCCGGAACTTGTGATTGAGAAAAGCGGTATTGATGAACTGATCAATCTCATGGTGAAAGGAGTATCAATATGAAA
>CACWLH010000107.1 GCA_902761625.1 uncultured Erysipelotrichaceae bacterium | reverse complement strand
GCTTTTCACTGAAAAGTTGTTTTTGTCATGCGCTTTTTCAAAGAACTCTTTAAAAGTCCTTATTTAATATCTCTTGACATATTACCTAAAGACTTTTCTTTTTACATCTACAGGATAAACATTCACCAAAAGGATTGCACGGGTATTTACAGCGATTTGGTCACTTAAGTAACGGATCCTCGAAATCCGTTACTTAAAATGTGTGAACAGATGATTTTCATGCGTTTTTCCTGACAGCCCCGCTGACATGCATGTGCACTCTTCTTTTGTGGATGCCTTTCATGTTACGATGGAATCAGCCAACAGTAGTTCAGCAGACAATTAAATATGAAAAGGAGCTTTTCATGAGCAGTTTTTATGATGAATATCAGCGCAAGCTGAAATCCGTGGATGAGGCGGTCAGAATTGTGAAAAACGGCGACTGGGTGGATTATGCGACCAATGTCTGTTTCCCCACCCTTCTGGATGAAGCGCTTGCCAAAAGAAGGGATGAGCTGCTTGATGTCAAAATCCGCGGCAATCTTGCCTTCGGACCGGTATATGCGGCCGAGTGCGATCCTTCCAGAGAGCATTTCCATTACAACAGCTGGCACTGTTCAGCCTACGAAAGAAAACTCTGCGACAGAGGCTTATGCAATTACATTCCGATGATCTTCCGCAATGTGGTTCCCTATTACCGCCACTTCCTGACCGTGAATGTGGCGATGATCTGTGTCACGCCGATGGACAGACACGGCTATTTCAATCTGTCATGTGCCTCTGGCATTGCCAAAGGAATCCTGGACAAGGCGGAATATGTCATTGTTGAGATCAATGAGCATCTGCCCAAGATCTACGGCGGTTTTGATGAGAGCATCCATATTTCGGATGTCGACTGCATCGTAGAAGGAAAGCATGATCCCCTGCCTGAATTTCCGATTCCCAAAGCCGAAGAGGAACACATCCGCATCGCAGAGCATATCCTTCCTTATATACCGGACGGGGCAACCCTGCAGCTTGGCATCGGCGCCCTTCCCAATGTGGTCGGCTCCATGCTGGCAAAATCGGATCTCAAAGATCTCGGCATGCATACGGAGTTATGCGGAGATGCATACTATGAACTGTTTAAAGCCGGCAAGCTGACCAACCGGAAGAAAACCTATCAGCCCCACAAGGGCGTCACGGGCATGGTGTTCGGTTCGCATGAACTGTATGAGTGGGTCAATGAGAATCCAGGCGTGATTGCCGAACCGCTTGAATTTGTCAATGCGGCGGAAGTGATCGCACTTCAGGAAAACATGATCGCCATCAACAACTGCATCGCCATCGACCTCTATGGACAGATCGGTGCGGAAAGCGCGGGATTGCGCCATATCAGCGGCACCGGCGGCCAGCTGGATTATCTGACCGGGGCGGCAATGTCACGCGGCGGCAAGGCCTTTGCATGCATGACCTCCACCTTCATTGATAAATCCGGAAACCGGCATTCGCGTATCCTGCCTTATTTCAGCGGCGACATTGTCACCATACCGCGTTCACAGGACCACTTTGTGGTCACCGAATACGGCGCTGTGAATCTGGCCGGTCGTTCCACCTGGGAGCGGGCGGAAATGCTGGTGTCGGTTGCCCATCCCGATTTCCGTGAAGAACTGATCCATGAGGCGGAAAAGCAGAAGATCTGGCGCAAACCTGTGAACATCATCTGAGAAAGAGGCTGGAAATGCCTTCAAAATGACGGAATCAGAGATAAAAAAACAGCACTTCTGCGGATACTTCCCTTTCCGCAATCCTTTTAAGATATAGATGAAATCCCGGGAAAGAATTTCACACATAATCATTGAAGGAGGAAATTATGGGAAAATTATCACTTGATTCAAAGGTCAGAGACATTCTGCGTTCCGAAGAAGGAAGAGCCGTTCTTGAAAAGTACATTCCGGGCTCCACAAAAGATCCGCGCATGAAGCTGGTCGGTGCCCTCACATACAGAAAGCTGCTCAGCTATCCGGAAAGCGCGGAAGCTGCCAAGTTTGCGGAAGAGATTGACAGAGATCTCAAAGCCTGCTCCAAATAAGAATCATTCAAAAAATGCCCGCGGGCATTTTTTTCATCTCTTCCTTAATGCATTTTCGATTTCGATCGCCTTGAGCACAATCTCAATACGAAGCCGCTGGGCAGGATTTTTGAGACTGATATTCATCTCCTTTTCAATCCTTGCAATCCTGTCAATCAGGGTGGAGCGGTGGATATAGAGTCTTCTGGCGGCGCTTGTATAGGACATGCTTTCCTCCAGGAAGACCTTGAGTGTTTCAAGATACGAGACACCCGAGGCATCATCATGGCGCAGGATGCGGCTGAGGCCGCTTGGGAAATATGCATCGGAAGGCAGTTCACCCAGTGAATTGAGAACCAGCTCATACAGGGCATATTCCTCAAAGGTGTAGATCAGTTTCCCGGGATCGATCAGATGTCCGTTCTGAAGAGCGCTTTCGGCCTGATGATAATGGATGCGGATATCAAACAGATCATTGAACACATCGGAAACCCCGGCGTTCAGATTCATCGATTCACAGAATTCCTTCAGGCGGATGGCGCCTTTTTTCATAAATTCAGATATATCAGAACCGGTTTTCCGGTCCGCTTTCACGAAACAAACAATCGCATCATCATGGCTGATGGCATAGGATTGCTCAAACAGTTCCTCGAAGGAATCACAGATATAGCCGGCCGGAATCTTGTTTTTCCGGTTTCCGTACTGCAGCATTGCACAGTAATAATCGGTGCTGTGGTTTGTGCTGTTGAGGATCAGCCGCTGCGCCTGGGTGATCGGCTGTTCATCAATCAGAGTGCGCATCACCGTTTTGACGGATGGATTTTCATCATTGAGCACGGACGGGTTCCTCTCCACCGCCTTTTCCAGCATGGCAGCCAGGAATTCAGCCAGCCGCTCGATGCCCGGATCAAATTCATCCTCCCCCATCGGAATGCACAGGCATCCCTCATATTGATTCTGTCTGTCAAACAGATTCACGCAAAGCGTGCGGGTGTTGTTCAGATCAATCCGCAATGCCCCGTGTTTTTCAGTCATCAGATCACTGTCTTTGAGGAAAGAGGAAAGCGTATCCGTATTGAGGGCGCCGGCCGCGGACGGTGTCCATGCGCCATCCTGCCTTCCTGTGCCGCTGCTTGCCGTATAGCGGAAAGCGGAATCGATCAGGATGACCGGCTTGTTCAGAAGCACCGCGGTTTCACGGATCATGTCCTGGATACTGTTGTCGGAAAGCAGATGTCTGTAAAGATTTCGTTCCCACTCGTCATAGCGGCTGAAAATGCCCTGGATCTGCTGGTAGGCCTTGAAGAAATCGGCCTTGTTATGAATGATCAGCAGACAAAGTCTTTCCTCGTAATAGCGCAGATTGAGCGAATCGCCGATGCATACAAGCACCGCGCCGCGCTGGATTTTCGGGCGGCGGGGAAGATGTTCGGCAGTGGCCAGATAGAGATGATCCTTCAGGAAGGTGTCATCCCCTTCCATATAGAATTCAGGACGCAGAAGACCGAGCCCGGTTTCCGAGGGCCCGCTGCGCGTGATCCTGTATTGTTTTGCCAGTTCATTATGAAGAATATCGGCGTTCAGCTTCATGAACATCACCTTCTTTCCTCCATTATATCCCGTAACGTCTTTATGCACACATCATTTTGTAGGTGTCATATGCCTGTTTCTGTAACGATTATGCGGTGTGTTTTGATAATCCGTGATTGCAAAGGGCTTTTTGGTGTTCATCTGATGCGTCATGCGTGATTCAGCCCTCCGTCATTTTGTTTGTAATCCATCAGGATTTCCCTTTGTTATCCGTATAGGAAGTGACCTGCATCATTTTTAGAATAAAGATGTATTCAATCCCGGGAATACCATTTCATAATCGAGGAGGAAAAAACATTATGCCCTTTACACCCGGTGACAGATCCATGCTTGAAGGATATATCGCCAAAGCCCGTCCGTTTGCGGACATGTTCTCGGTCAAAGGCAGAACAGCCATCGTGACCGGCGGATCGAGCGGTCTTGGATTTGACATCACACTGCGCCTGCTTCAGGGCGGCGCCAATGTGGTGATGGCATCCTACTCCGAACTGGAGCGGGATGTCGCATTAGAACTGCTGGAAGCCCAGGGCTTCAAAGACACGGTGCGTTTCTGCAAAACCGATGTCACAAAGGAAGAGGAAGTCGAAGCACTGGTTGCCTATACCGTTGAAACATTCGGAACCATTGATATCTATGTGAACTGCGCAGCCACATGGAACTATGCGAAGATCTACGATCTGCCCAAAGAAGATCTTCAGAAAGTATTCTCAGTGAATGTCTTCGGCGCCTTCTATGGCGTCAAATATGTCAGCCGTGTCATGAAGGATTCAGGCAATGGCGGAAAGATCGTACTGATCTCATCCAACTGTCCTGTTATGCCTTATCCGGTCTTCGGCGGCTATCCCCATTACGCATCAAGCAAGGCGGCGATCATGGGTCTGACCGTTGAAACCGCCAAAGAGCTCAAGCGCTACGGCATCATGGTCAACTCCATCGCCCCCGGCGGCATGGTCACACCGGGTTCAGCCGGCAATATGGCCAGTGAGAGTTTAACCGAAGAGCAGCAGGATGAATTCTATGATGAACTGATGGTCTGGCAGACAGACGGTCAGATGGAAGTCGACCAGATCGGCATCATGGCCTATACCATGTGCACACCGGCGGCGGACGGAATCACGGGCGAAGTCATCATGGTTGACGGCGGCGCTACCCATAATATCGTGAAGTTCCAGCCGCAGATTGACGCATACCCGCCTGAGGAGGATTAAAGAAAATGACAAAGAAAATCGCTGAAAGAATTCCTGCCGATTCCGGCAACGGTGCCGGATTCAGACAATTCAACGCTGTCCAGTCCCCCTGGAACAGACTGATGAGCTATCAGGAGGCTCTGCATTACGCATCCCGATTTGAAGCGGTGCTTTCCGCGGCGGTTGCGCAGGCATACAGAATCATCATTCCCGATTACGCGACCCGTGCTGATGAAATGTGCAAGGAAGCATACGGCCGTCTTTATTACACCGGACTGAACTATCCCAATGACGACGGTTTCGGCATCCATCCGTTCATGTGCGGATCCTATCCCGGCGCTTTGATCGGCGACAAGGGCGATGATGCCCTGCTGATGTGCGGCAGATGCCAGGACTTCGGCACATACAGATGTGAAAAGGAACTCGATGTGTGCGACTGGGACATCTGCGGAAG
>CACWLH010000106.1 GCA_902761625.1 uncultured Erysipelotrichaceae bacterium | reverse complement strand
CACCGCGCTTTATACACCCGGCGATGAGGTTGTCGTCTTCACTCCCTTCTTCCCGGAATACCGTGTCTTCATTGAGACTAGCGGTGCGAAGTGTGTGGCGTGCGCGTCTGACCCGGACACACTGCAGATTGACTTTGACAATCTGAGAGCCGCTCTGAATGAAAACACCAAGGCGGTCATTGTCAACTCGCCCAACAATCCCAGCGGCGTTGTCTATACCGAAGAAAATATTATCAGGCTGGGAAAACTCCTTGAGGAGAAATCACAGGAATACGGCCATGCGATCTATCTGATCACCGATGAGCCTTACCGTGAGCTTGTCTATGACGGAATCGAGGTCCCATTTGTCACAAAGTATTACCGTGACACGGTTGTGTGCTATTCCTATTCCAAGTCGCTCGCACTGCCGGGCGAAAGAATCGGCTATGTGCTGGTGCCGGATGAAATCACTGACGCAAGAGATGTCTATGCGGCGGTATGCGGTGCGGGCAGAGCGCTCGGCTATGTGTGTGCCCCTTCCCTGATGCAGCATGTCCTGGAAAAATGCACCGGCCAGGTTTCCGATATCAATGAATACCGTGAGAAGAGAGATCTCATTTACAACGCTCTGACTGAGATGGGCTTCAAATGTGTTCATCCGGATGGCGCCTTCTATCTCTTTGTCAAATCACCGATCGAAAATGCCAATGCATTCAGCGAAGCGGCCAAGCAGTTCAACCTTCTGCTGGTTCCGGCGGATTCCTTCGGAACACCCGGCTATGTCAGAATCGCCTATTGCGTGGCAACCGATATGATCAGACGTTCCCTGCCCGCTTTCGAAAAGCTGGCTGCCTGCTACAAAGAGGAACTCGGAAAATAATCTTCATGAACCGCCTGCGGGCGGTTTTCTTTGTGTGCAAATATTCAGTTCGTGATATGATCATCGTGTTTGAGAAAGAAAGCATTTTATGAAATACGAAATCCGCGACAATCTGATCAGAATTCCCGCCTGTGAGGCGCTGCGCCATAAAACAGTCGAGGCTTTTCTGGATGAATATGCACAATCCAAAAAGAACAAATACATCCTGCAGAGGGATCAGAGAATTCTTCTGGATGATGAGCCGGTGAAGGATTTTTCTGAGATCATCGGCATGCGCGATCTTTGTATCGTCAATGAGGAAACGGAAATTGACTGGGTCAAAGCGGAAAAGCCATGTGAGGTTGTCTATGAGGATGCCTTTGTCTATGTGGTTCATAAAGAGGCGGGCGTCATCATCCATGGCGATGAGAATGATACGGAATGTCTCAATGCGATGGCGGCCAGATGGCTTGATGGCCATGATCTGCATATTCCGGTGCGTCCGCTTCACAGACTGGACAGAGACACACAGGGACTTGTCATGTATTCGAAGATCCCCTTCTTTCAGCCCTGGCTCGATGCGCAGATGGAAAGCAAGCAGATCAGAAGACACTATCTGGCAATTGTTTACGGCAAAGGAGAAGCCGGCACAAAGTTCACATGCAATGAGCCGATCGGCAAGGACCGCCACAGAAGCGGCGCATACCGTGTATCCAAAACCGGTGTCAATGCCTGCACCAAAGCGGAAATCCTTGCAAAGAAAGGCAAATATCTTCTGATCGGATGCACGCTTGAAACCGGCAGAACCCATCAGATCAGGGTTCATCTTGCCAACAGAGGCTATCCGATCGTGAACGATCCGCTCTATGGAAAGATCTCCCGTGATTTTGAATCCATGGGCTTATGGGCGGATGAGATTGAATTCCGCACCCCTTTAACCAGAAAGAAACACAGGATTCACGACAGAGCGAACAGTGAATATCAGATATTCGGAATGGAGAAATGAACATGAAGTATGATTTTACATCCATCATTGACCGCAAAGGCTATGATGCAATCGCGGTTGATCTGCCCGAAAACTATCTCGGCAATTATGCGGCGGTAAAACGCGAGGAAGGCTTTGATGTCATCCCGATGTGGGTGGCGGATATGAACTTCCCGGTTGTGCCGACCATCCAGAAAGCAGTCATCGACAGAGTGAAACACCCCGCTTTCGGCTACTTCTCCCCGAGGGATGAATACTTTGATCTGATCCGCAGATGGCAGGAAACACGCAATCACGTAAGCGGTCTGGAAAACAAGCACATCGGTTATGAAAACGGCGTGCTCGGCGGAGTGGTCAGCGCCATGAACGTGCTTGCCTCAAAAGGCGACAATGTCCTGGTACATTCCCCGACCTATATCGGCTTCACAATGTCACTGGAAAACAACGGATACAACATCGTTCATTCCCCTCTCTACCAGGATGAGAACAATGTGTGGAGAATGGATTATGAGGACATGGAGAAGAAGATCGTTGATCATAAAATTCATGTGGCCATCATGTGCAACCCCCACAATCCCAGCGGCCGCGTCTGGACAAAGGAAGAGCTTGAAAAAGCAATGGCAATCTATGAAAAGCACAACGTCTGGGTCATCTCCGATGAGATCTGGAGCGATCTGCTTATCAACGGAAACAGCCATATTCCCACACAGAGCGTCAATGAATATGCACACAATCATACCGCTGCCTTCTATGCTCCGAGCAAGACATTCAATCTGGCCGGACTGATCGGCAGCTATCACATCATCTACAATGACTGGCTGCGTGAAAGGATTGAGAAGGAATCCTCCCTCTCCCATTACAACTCCATGAATGTGCTTTCGATGTATGCCCTGATCGGCGCCTATCAGCCGGAAGGATATGAATGGGTGGATGAGCTGAAGGAAGTTCTCTCTGAAAACGTCGCCTATGCCTGCGATTATATCGAGCAGAATTTCAAAGGCGTCACCCTTTCCAGACCGCAGGGAACATATATGCTGTTTATTGACTGCGAAGGCTACTGCAAAGCCCATGATATTGACATGGACACCCTTCTGCACAAAGGCTGGAAATACGGCGTCTATTGGCAGGATGGCAGACCGTTCCACGGTCAGTATTCCATCCGTATGAATCTTGCATTGCCGCTTTCCAGAGTCAGGGAAGCATTTGACAGACTGGATCAGCACGTCTTCAATGACTGACATCAATGCCCGCAGAACGCGGGCATTTTTTGATTTCCGATCATCCTTTTCCATTTAAGCAAAAGAAAACCGGACCTCTCCGGTTCTCTTCTTTCAGCTGTTATTCTCCGGTTTCTTCCGCCGGCTCTTCGGCAGCTTCTTCTGCGGGCTCTTCAGCAGGTTCCTTAGCAGGTGCCTCAGCAGGTGCCTCAACAGGCTCTTCCGCTGTCTCTTCGACAGGTTCCTCAGCAGGTTCTTCCTGAGGCTCTTCTGCCGGTTCTTCAACAGGTTCTTCAACAGGTGCTTCCTTCACTGCTTCAGCGGGTACTTCTGCTTCGGGTTCAGGTTTGTCCTCTTCCTTTTTGTCGAGCGATTCGTCAATCTTCTGCGCGAGTTTGACGGAAGAGATGATTGTGACTGCGGCAATCGCTGCTGCGGAAGCTGCCGCAACGGTAAGTTTCACCAATGACTTCAACATATCGCACTCCTTTTGACCGTTGGTCAATTTACACTTTCATTATATACACATGCATGAGCACAATAGCAACAGGAATATTTTAAGATTCCTCAATTGGCACCATACCTTCTGCACACAAGCGCAGGATCACATCGCTTGTGTCGCTGATATATAACCGGTCATGGCTCACACTGATCACACAGCCGCCAAACTCCGCGATCATCGCCCGGATAACCGGAGCGGAAAGCGGAGAGAAGTTGCGGGTGGGCTCATCCAGAATCAGCACATTGGCTTCATCCAGATTCATTTTCAGAAGCAGGACCTTGGCTTTCTGACCTCCGGAAAGATCCCGGATGGCATGTTCCATCTCATCGGTTGTATAGCGCATCGCACCAAGATACTGCCTTGCCTTTGTAACGCTTTCCTTATCCCCTTTCGGAGCCAGAAACTGCACAGGCGTGATATCCAGATTCAGAAGATCCTCATAATTCTGGGGCATATATGCCGCTTTGATGTCATCTCTTGCCAGCAGTACCTCCGCGATCTTTTTCAATAAGGTGGTCTTGCCGCAGCCGTTGGATCCGATGATGCATACTTTTTCAGGACCATTAATGTTTAAATGTATATTCTTTGCAAGAACCCGCCCGTTTGGCGCTTTCAGCTCATCCAGATGCATTTCGAGCACCTTCTTGCCGGCGGGGATCATGCATGCGTCTGAGAATTTAAATCCGATCGCCTGTTCGGTTTCGGGGATTTCGGTCATGTTTTCG
Source organism: uncultured Erysipelotrichaceae bacterium (assembly GCA_902761625.1). Classification (GTDB taxonomy): domain Bacteria; phylum Bacillota_I; class Bacilli_A; order Erysipelotrichales; family Erysipelotrichaceae; genus Bulleidia. Next base: position 1,193 of record CACWLH010000106.1, on the reverse strand, counting down.
CGCTGTTTCTCAAAGCGCTTTTCCATTGATTTGACCGACTTCATTTTGGATTTGAGCAACTGGCCGGTATGAGGATCCTGTCTTGAAACCGTGTTGAGCTCATGATGAACCCGCTGTTCAATGCGCCTGAAGCGCTCCATGCGAAGCGCGTCCGCCCTTCTTTCCCATACCGCTTTCTGCATCTGTTTTGCAAAGAGATCTTCTCTTTGTTTTTTGTATTCGCTGTAAGTCAGGGAAGCAGCGGTGATTCTGCTTTTTGTTTTCCTCTGCAAAAGCTCCATATGAATGATCCGGCTGGCGGTGCGCTCAATCAGCACCTCATCGTGCGAGATGAACAATACCGCCTGTGATGCATTCTGTATGAATTGTTCCAGCCATTGCAATGTTTCAATATCCAGGTCATTGGACGGCTCATCCAGCAAGAGAACAGTCGGGTTGGCGATCAGCAGTCTTGCGATCTGCACCTTGACCTTTTCCCCGCCGGAAAGCGTGCCCATGATCTGATCCGAATAAAAGATATCGTGGGGAATATGAATTTCCGAGGCGAGAGTCCCGAGTTCTTTCGCACCGCACTCCATAAAGCGGGGCTCTTCCAGGAAAAATTCATATACCGTTCTGCCGGCATCTTCTTCCGATAATTGCTGGGGAAGATATCCGGTGGTTTCGTGATTCATGATTCTTATGCCGTCTGCTTCGGCATAATTCTCAATCAGCGAGGGATCATGGATCCATTTAAGCAGGGTTGATTTCCCGTTGCCCTCCTCACCGATTAAAACAGCCTTGTCGCGGCTGTTCAGAGTCATACTGAAATGATCGACGAGAACTCTCTGGTCCCGCCTGTATGTGACAGTCAGATTCTGTATCTGCAGCATTGTTTTAATTCTCCCGTCATTTGAAAACACATGAAAAAATTAAATGTTCGCGAAGTATTCCGGGTGCGGTTTTTCCAATGCTTACAGCTTCATCGTATCACTTCACCGCAATCATGCAGTGACCTTTCTCTGTAACGGATCATATCATGACAAAACCGGTGTGTATATACACTTTTTCAAAGGAATCAGTTATCATTTCAGTATGAAACAGAAGTTTCTTGAATGGTTTTATATCATTGTGGATGTGCCCTTCCAGGTGATCTTTATATTGATCGCACTCAGCAGTCTGCTTTTGACATGCGTTCGCTTTTTTGCCATTCA
>CACWLH010000105.1 GCA_902761625.1 uncultured Erysipelotrichaceae bacterium | reverse complement strand
ACGCTCTGAAAAAGGAATATCTGGCCGTCATTGACGGAAATGTTCCGGATGATGCAGGCGTTCTGAAAGACTATCTGCTCAAGGACGCCCGCACAAACACCACCCGTGTCAGCGATGAAAAACACGGAAAATACTGCGAACTGGAATATCACGTGCTGCAGCGGAAAAACGGTCTCTGCCTGGTCAGGATTTCCCTGAAAACCGGCAGATCCCACCAGATCCGGGTTCAGTTTGCCTCGCGCAATCTGCCGCTGGTCTGTGATCAGCGTTACAACCCGCATGCGAAGAAGGGACAGATCGCCCTGTACGCAGCCCGTCTGGAATTCCCCCATCCCGTGAAGAAAACACCGATCGCGGTGGAACATGATCCGCCTGCACAATGGCCGTGGAATCTTTTTGAGGTGCTGAAATGAGTGAAACAGACAAACGCATAAGAAAAAAGAATACGCAGAAAAAGCGGCGGCCAAGACGCAGAGTGCGCTGGTGGCTTCTGCTCATTCCGATATTGATCGTTACCGGAATATACACCGCAGTCAAAGCGCCGAAGGCAATCAATGATTCAAAGATCCGCCAGCTTGGCTACACCCAGCAGGAAGTCGACGCCATGCGGGAAATGGGTCTGAGTGATCTGATCCTTGAAAACGGATATTATTCCAGACATCTTGCGGATGAGATTCTCGCCGGCACATTGAAGAAGGAATATATTCCGCTTTATCTTGCCACCGAACCCGGCACTGAATTCAGTGACAGTGATTTTCTCCTTTACAACCGGCTGCTTGATATCGGTTATGAGGATGATCAGCTGACAAATCTCTTCAGCAGTCTCAAATTCCGTGAACTTGTGCCGCTGCTGATCATGGATTATCAATGGAATGAACAGATTTACATTGACGATGTCATTGCCTGCCGTGAGAGCAATGCGGGCGGATCATTCGTTCTTGAAAACAGCTACCATCAGTTTTACAGAATGAAATATGCGGCGGAAAATCCCGGCGGTATTGATGTTCTGGTAAACAAGAATTACTATCTGCCGGCGGATTATGTTCCCAAAGATCTCACCGAAATCACCACCGAGTATGCGGCGGACGGAATGCGGCTGAGAAAAGCGGCTGCCAATTCCGCACTGAAAATGTGCAAGGATGCGCTGGATGAAGGATATGCCTTCTTCGTCAGCGGATCTTATATGGATTATGTTTCGATCAAGAAACTCTATGAGCATTACCTTACAAACAGAGGCGAACTGTATGCGGATATGCAGGTCGGAAAGGAAGGATTCTGCGAATTCCAGACAGGTCTGTCTCTGAGCTTTGCGGCAACCTTTGAAGAATATGAGGATTTCCGTTTGACGCAATGTTATCAATGGCTCCATGAAAATGCACAGAACTACGGGTTTATCGAACGCTATCCCGAAGGCAAGGAAGACATCACCGGCTGCACAGCGGATCCCGCCTATTTCCGCTATGTCGGCAAAGATCTTGCCATCAAGGTGAATGCCTCCGGCATGACCTACGATGAATACTGGTGCCTGTTACTGAAAGGCTGGGAGGATGAGGCCAACAAGCCTGATGATTCCATGATCGAAAACGCCGAAAAAGAAATCACACAAGGATGAGAGAAACGCAAAAACGTTTCTCTTTTTTCATTGCGGAAAACGAAAAAAGCTCACGGGGAGCTTTTCATTATTCATTCTGTTTTTCTTCGTACTGACGGATCACAGCTTTGAGCTTGGATACATAATATTCCTTGGCTTCACGGTATTTCTGATTGAACTGATCGCTGCCGCCGCTGTGAAGCCGGTAGATATAATCATGGGTCTGCTCGGAGAGTTCCGGATATGCACGGGCAAGGGTTGCCAGACCAACATTGGAACAGATATCCGAAATACGCTCAATGTCATGCAGGACGTCCATGAAGTCCGTGCCCGCGGTCACAGAGCACACGCCTCTGGAAAGTCTGTGCAGATGATTGTTGCGCATCAGATCCACCATATCGTCAACCACTTCCTCAAACGGTTCGATTTCCTCTGCCGCTTTGACGTCTCTTTTGCGGAAGGCAAGCTCGGCCAGATCAAGAATGCGTCCGACCAGTTCTTCCAGAATATCAAGTTCCGCGGCTGCCATTTCAGACAGATTGATTCCCTTCTGATCCAGATCTTTCGCGGATTCGCAGATATTGGTCGCATAATCGCCCAGCCGTTCAAATTCGTTCACCAGTTTGTAATACTCATTGAGAATCACGGTATGGGTCTGTGTGTTCAATTTGGGACTGAGCTCACCGATGTAGGCGGAAACCCGGTCTGCCAGCAGGTCGATATTGTCTTCCTCCGCACTGATCGCCTGCGCTTTCTTTTCATCGTAATGTCTTAAAAGACCGCAGGCAGCATCCACATTGGTTCTGGCCGCATAGAACATGGCAAGCAACGCGTCATAGCAGCTTTTCAGAGCAATCGCCGGAGTCGAGAAAAAGGCAGGGTTCAGGGCATCAAGCTTATCCTTGTACCTGTTCGGTTCCGTATGATCATCCTTTACGATCTGATAGGAAAGCTTTTCAAAGAATGAAACCGCCGGTAACAGGACAACGGCACTGGCCAGGTTGAATACTGTGTTGGCATTGGCAATGCGGCCGGAATTCACCGGTTCAAACCAGATCGCATCCAGCAGTCCCGTTCTGCGGCAGATGAAGATGCCAAGCAGCACCAGAACGGTTTTGGAAAGGTTGTAAATAATATTGAATGCGCCGACTCTTCTGGAATCCGCTCTGGCCCCGATCGAACAGACGATTCCGGTTGTCACGCAATCGCCCAGATATACACCCGCAATCACGGCATATACCGCATTGAAGGTCAGGCCGCCCGCCGAAGAAAGCGCCTGGAGAATACCGATGGTCGCACTGGAGCTCTGCAGCACAAAGGCCACCGCCGCCCCGGTCAGATAGCCCAGAAACGGATTGTTTCCAAGCGAGGAAAACATCGATTCAAAGATGCCGGTTTCAGAAAGCGAATCCACCGCCGCGGTCATGTTCAGCAGACCGCTGAACAGAATGCCGAATCCGATTGCGATGTTGCCGATGACCTGCGCATTTTTGAAACGGTTGCTCATGATCAGCACAATACCGATGATCAGGGCAATCGGAGCCAGTGAGGAAGGCTTGAACAGTTCCAGCCAGCCTGCCGAAGCGGAAAGATCCAGCAGACGGATGATCTGTCCGGTCACGGTTGTGCCGACGTTGGCGCCGATGACAATACCGAGTGATTGCCTGAAAGTGATAATACCGGCCGCCACAAGACCGGCCGTGATGACAATGGTTGCCGTGGACGACTGGATGATGGCGGTCACCCCGAGTCCGAGCAGAAATGCCTTGACGGGATTGTTGGTGACCATCTCCATCGCTTTTTTGAGAGTGCCTGAGGAGCCTTCCTTGAGACCGTCTCCCATCAGTCTCATACCATATAAGAACATTGCCAGCCCGCCGAAGAGGGTCAGGACATTGAAAAAGCTCATAACAAATACTTCTCCTGTTTAACGGTTATTTTTAACGATTATACTCGCTTTGGATGAATCCGTTAATACAGGAATCCGCGTTGCGGGCTGTGTAAGCGTTCTCATTGAGGCAGTTTTCACAAAAAACCAAAAAATCCCGGAGTCTTCGTCATGACATTTCAAGTCAGATTTCTTATAATGCACACATTACGAGGTGAATGATGACACGGAAAGAAAATAAACTCGGCACGATGCCCGTCGGAAAACTGCTGATCACCATGGCGGTTCCGATGATGTTATCCTTCTTCATACAGGCGCTCTACAATATCGTCGATTCGATGTTTGTGGCAAGAATCTCCGAAAATGCGCTGACTGCGGTTTCTCTGGCAATGCCCATGCAGCAGATCATGAATGCGATCGGCATCGGCACCGGCGTCGGTCTTTCCGCCGCTCTGCCCAGAACCATTGCCCAGCAAAAACATGACCATGCCGAAGCACTGGCCAACACGGGCATCTTTCTGTGTCTGTGCTATATCGTATTATTCGCCGTGCTCGGCTTTACCTTCACCCATGCATTCTATGCCTTCCAGACGGATGTCACTGAAATCGTCGAGGGCGGTACCGTCTATCTTTCCATTGTCTGGATCATCTCTGCCGGCGCCTTCTTCGGCACCTATTTCGAAAAGATGCTCACAAGCACAGGCAATGCCTCCATGGCGATGATTTCCCAGGCCAGCGGTGCAATATTCAATATCATATTTGATCCGCTGCTGATCTTCGGCATCGGCCCGTTCCCCCGCCTTGGCATCGCCGGGGCTGCGCTGGCGACCGTACTGGGTCAGATTCTGGCCGCAGCTCTTGCCTACTGGTTCAATATGAACCGCAATGAATGGGTCAATATCACCATGCACAGGATTTTCCATCCTGACTGGAAGGCGGCGAAGGAAATCTACACCATCGGCATTCCCTCAATGATCACCATGGGTCTGACATCCATGAGTTCCTTCTTTATCAATCAGATCTTCCTGCAGTACAGCACCACCGCCACTGCCGTCTACGGCATCTGGATGAAACTGCAGAACTTCTGCTATATGCCCGCGTTCGGCATGAACAACGGCATGGTTCCGATCCTTTCCTACAACCGTGGTAGCGGACATTATGACCGGGTATGGAAAACGGTGCGCTACGCGCTGAGTGTCATTGTGTCACTGATGTTTGTTCTGACGATTGTGCTGGAACTGATTCCGGAAACCATTCTCACCATGTTCAATGCCTCTGACAATCTGATGAGCATCGGCCTGAGTGCATTGCGGATTGCGGTCATCTCATTGGTTTTCGGCGGCACATGCGTCATCCTTGGCTCCTCGATGCAGGCACTTGGCGCGGTGCGCTATACGCTGCTTGTGAACATCCTGCGCGGCTTTGTGCTGCCGGTGGCAAGCTTCTTTCTCCTAAGCGCCTTCTTCGGTGAACTGTCAAAGCTCTGGATCGCGATCCCGCTGGCTGATATGATTGCCTGCGTCATCTCCGTCTTCCTTTTTCTCAAAATGTACCGCTCAATGAATCAGGAAACAGGCAGACAGATCCTCTGAGCAGATCATTCATCTGCAATTTCAGCAGCGCAAACCAAGTAAAACATCAACCTCCCGGTTTTTGGACACCGGGAGGCTTTTTTGAATATTCTGCTGTGATTATTTTGCTTTTCCCTGACTGGCGAGGGCTTCCATTTTCGCCTTCAGCTCATCCGCATCGCCCAGATAGTAATGATCTGTCACGTTCATGTCGTCGTGAACCTCCTCGCCTAAGTGCGTTGCACTATAGACGAGGCTTCCATGGCACCTGCGGTGCCAAAGACTTCCGTCTGAATATTGATACGGTTAATCCGTAACTTCCCGGTATTAGGTATTATGCAGGCACTTTGCAATGCTTGAAAATGCCGATAAATACTGGAGATTTCGATTGTTGTATGCATGTGAATGTG
>CACWLH010000104.1 GCA_902761625.1 uncultured Erysipelotrichaceae bacterium | reverse complement strand
TTTTCACTCATAAAACCCAGTGTTTAAGCCGAATATGAAAAAAGGTTCGGATTTATCAAAGGTTCGGATAATATAAAAAATCCGAACCTTCGGATTTTTCAAATGAAAAGGCTGTTTCCACAGCCCTTTGAATTAACGGATGATTTCCATGCCGAGCGCTTTCTGCACTCTGGCAAGCTTTTCGTCAGCGATCACATTGGCCTTGGCTGCACCGCTGTTCAATGCGCGGTCGATTTCGCCGCTTGAGAGAACCTCATTGTATCTTGTCTGGATCTCCTCGAGTTTTGCGCATACCGCATCGGCAACGCTGCGCTTGAATTCACCATAGCCCTTACCGGCGAATTCGGCTTCGATATCTCCCATCGGTCTCTCATTGGAAAGAGAGGAGAGGATCTGCATCAGATTGGAGATGCCGGGCTGGTTTTCCGGATCAAAGTGCACATTTGCGCAATTGTCAGTGACTGCGGACATGACTTTCTTTCTTGCCTTCTTCAGATCATCCAGAAGATAGATGCATCCTTTGTTTGTCTCATCGGATTTGCTCATTTTCTTTGAAGGATCGGAGAGTGACATGATTCTTGCGCCGACCTTGGCAACCAGAGGTTCGGGAACTCTGAACAGATCGCCATAGCGGTTGTTGAAACGGATGGCCAGATCGCGGGTCAGCTCGACATGCTGTTTCTGATCTTCACCGACCGGCACATAATCAGGATCGTAAAGAAGGATATCAGCAGCCATCAGGGAAGGGTATGTATAGAGGCCGCCGGAAAGATTCTTCTCGCCATGGGCCATCTTGTCCTTGAACTGGGTCATACGGTTGAGCTCGCCCATGTATGTGTGGCAGCACATGATATAACCGAGCTGTGCATGCGCTCTTACATCGGTCTGCAGGAAGATGGTTGCTTTTTCAGGATCGAGTCCGCAGGCCAGATACAGAGCGACGCAGTCTCTCAGATTGGTCCGCAGTTCTTCGGGATCCTGGGGAACCGTGATGCAGTGCAGATTTGCAATAAATGCGAACATTTCATATTCATCCTGATAATCAACGAAATGACGCAGGGCGCCGATGTAATTGCCAAGATGAAGCTGTCCGGTAGGCTTGATGCCTGATAACATTCTTTTCATAATTGAAGTCTCCTCGTAAAAAATAAAAACATCCCGTGAAGGGACGCATGAATACATTCGTGCGCGGTGCCACCCGACTTACTCATTGAATAATGAATCACTCATATCGGGATAACGGACCGCCGGATCATATTGATCATGCTCCCAGGCTCCAAGCACACCGCATGCGGTACTGACAGCTTCCATCAACCGCTGTCTTTCTGTGAAGTTGACCGCAGGGCATTCGCACCTGTTCATCGCTTTCCAAATTATAACCTTGCCTTGATTTCTTTTCAATCACCGAATTCGTTAATGGTTGCATGGCAAACAATGTATGCTTTATAATACGTTACGAGGTAAATATGATCGTTGTATATACATCTCCAGGCTGCGCAAGCTGCCGCAAAGTCAAGCAATGGCTCAAAGACCGTGATCTTCCGTTTATCGAGAAGAATATTTTCAAAACGCTTCTCAATGACCAGGAGATCAAGCATCTTTTGATGCGCTCTGAAAACGGCAGTGATGATATCATTTCCAAGCGATCAAAGATCATTCAGCAAAGCGGCATCGATCTTGATTCGATGACGACCGATCAGCTGATCGCCTTCATCAAGCGCAATCCGAGTGTGCTCAAGCGTCCGATCATCGTATCTGAATCCGGTTTCCAGGTCGGCTATGATGAGGAGGAGATCGGTATTTTCGTTCCGGCAGATCTCAGAAGGATCGCGGAAAGTACCTGCACAAGGGAGTGCCCCAGCTATAAAACCTGTGAAAAGGTACGTGAAACAGAAGCATAACAAAGAGGTCAATCTGACTTCTTTTTTTTGTATAATGGTAGATGTTATGAAAAAAGTACTGGTAGGATTATCAGGCGGCGTTGACAGTGCGGTTGCCGCCTGGCTGTTAAAAGAACAGGGTTATGATGTAACCTGCGCTTTCATGCGCAACTGGGATTCCATGGCGAATGATGATTTCGAAGGCAATCCCACGCTCAACAATGATGTCTGCCCGCAGGAGGCGGATTATCACGATGCTCAGCTGGTCGCCGATAAGCTCGGCCTAAAACTGCTGAGAATCGATTTTATCAAAGAATACTGGGATGATGTCTTCACTGCTTTCCTGGATACATACAAGGTAGGCGAAACACCCAATCCGGATATCCTGTGCAACAAATACATCAAATTCAACACATTCATGAAATTCGCGAATTCACGCGGTTTTGACACGGTCGCAACCGGCCATTATGCCAAAACAGGAATAGACGCAGACGGAAAGACGGTTCTGATGAAAGCATCGGATCTGAATAAAGACCAGTCTTATTTCCTGGCGGAGATTTCAGCGGATGTTCTGGATCATGTGATCTTCCCGCTTGGAGACATTGACAAGCCTGAGGTCAGAAGAATTGCCGCACAGCTTGATCTTGCCGTTGCGAAGAAAAAGGATTCCACCGGCATCTGCTTTATCGGTGAAAGACGTTTCCGCGAATTCTTAAGCAACTATCTGCCAATGAAGCCGGGTAAGATCATTAACATCGCTGATCATAAACACGTCGGCACACACAAGGGTGTCATGTATTATACGATCGGTCAGCGCAAAGGCCTTGATATCGGCGGCATCGGACCGTTCTATGTCGTCGGCAAGGATGTTGAAAAGAATGAGCTCTATGTCACGGATGAGGACCATCAGGAATGGCTCTATTCCGATTCATGCATCATCGCCGGATATAACGTCATGGCGCAAAGACAGTTCCCGCTGCATTGCGCGGCCAAATTCCGCTACCGTCAGCCGGATCAGCCGATCACCCTTTACGCCATGGAAGACGGCAGGATGAAAGCAGTCTTTGATCAGCCGGTGCGTTCTGTCACATGCGGCCAGGAAGCGGTCATCTACGATGGAGATGTGCTGATCGGCGGCGGCCGCATCGAGAAGGTTTTCAAGGACGGAAACGATCTGATGGAAGCCGTGCGTGAAGAGGGCGGCAGATCCGCACAATGAAAAAGGAAAAAGAACGTTGTGTTCTGTTTCTGTACTTCGTGATTGAGGAGATGCTGCTGGGAGGACTGGTGCTGCCATTGCTTAAAGAGCGCATCAGCATTGAAGGCTTTCATGCCTTCAGTCTGCTGGCGCATCTGTTTCTTTTGGTGATCGTTCTTCTGATCTGTTTTCCGTTTGCCGTAAAACAGGCGGACAGATTCAGGGAAAAAACATGCATCAATGTATTGAAATCTCTCTTTGCTGCGGGTCTGATTCTTGCCGTGCAGGTTCTGATCGTCAGCTTTCTGCGTCATGCAGAGATCACCTCAGCCAACCAGCAGGCGCTTGCGCAGATGAGAAATGAATCCATTCTGAGATATGTGAGTGAATCATTGATTTACGCCCCTTTGATGGAAGAGCTGGTATTCAGGCATTGTCTGACTGAACGGTTGAATGATCATTGTTGCAGAGGCATATCCGTTATGATCAGCTGCGTTCTCTTTGCACTCATGCATGTCGGGGCAGCGTTATTTGCGGGCAGACTGATTGAACTGTATTATCTGCCGGTCTATGCGCTTTGCGCCTTGATTCTTTATTTATTGAAAAACAACACCGGTTCATTGTTATCAAGCGTATTGGCGCATATGTGCGTGAACCTGGCGGTGCTGGTATTGTGATATGGATGAAAACAACAGTGTAAAACTGAATGGCAAATTCGTATATATTCTCTTCCGCTCGGAAGAGAGTCTTTATACTGTCGGCAAGTTCCGTATCAATGATGAAAGGGAGCGCGTGATCACCGTGACCGGCATCATGGATGATGTACGCACCGATATTCTTTACAACCTCAGCGGCAATTATGTCGAGCACCCCCGTTATGGTCTGCAGTTTGCCATTGAGACATATGAAATCCCGCTGCCTTCTGAAAAAGAAGGCGTGATCCGCTATCTTTCCGGTGTTCAGTTTGCCGGCATCGGCAAAAAGACCGCCGAGAAAATCGTCGAGGCTCTGGGCGAGGACTGTCTGCAGATGCTCCGGGAGGATATCGATCTGCTCAAAACCGTTCCCGGTATCACTGACAAGCAGAGCGCCGCCATTGCGGAGGGTCTGAAGAAAGAGGACAACGGACTGGAAGAGCTGGTGCGCTTTCTCAATATCCATGGCGTCGGCATCCGCAATCTGGTCCGCCTTAACCGCGCTTACGGAAAGAATGCGCTGGAAAAGATCAAGGAGAATCCTTACCGCGTGATTGAGGAGGTTGACGGGTTCGGTTTTGCGACCGCTGATAAAATCGGCATGAATCTCGGCATCCCGGCCGATGATGAGCGAAGGCTTTATGCACTGCTTGTGGATGCGTGTATGGAATTATGCGTTGCGGGCGGCAACAGCTATGCCAGAATCGAATCTCTGGAACAGTATTTTTATAAGAAGACAAAGGGATTGAGCTGTGATTTTGATGAGCTGCTCAATCTTGCCGTAAAGAATATTGCCCTGATTGTCGAAGACAACCGTGTCTATCCCGCCACCCAGCATGAGGCGGAAAGGGGAAGCGCGCGTTTTCTTGCCTCATTCCCGTACAGCGATATCGATGAAGCTGACCGCAGTGTTCTGGAAGAACAGCTGGATCAGCTGGAAGATGATCTTGAGATCGCATATGATGAAACCCAGCGCAGCGCCATTCTGGAAATCTTCCATTCCCCGCTGATGATCATGACCGGCGGACCGGGAACCGGAAAAACGACGGTGGTCAGAGCGATGGTGAATCTGTTTGCGAAGGTTTATCCTTCCGCCGCGATCATGTGTGCCGCCCCGACCGGGCGAGCCGCCAAACGTTTAAGCGAACTCACCGGCACCCAGGCTGCCACCATTCATTCGATCCTGAAATGGGATCTTGAAACAAACACCTTCGGACGTAACAATGATGAGCCTTTGAATGCGGATCTTTTGATCATCGATGAGTTTTCCATGGTTGATGTGTGGCTGTTTTACAATCTGCTCAAGGCATGCGTCAATGTGAAGCGCATCTGCATCATCGGCGATGAGAATCAGCTGCCTTCGGTCGGTCCGGGCAGTGTGCTCAGAGACCTGATCGCTTCGGAATGTTTCCCGATCATCCGGCTCAATCATATCTACCGCCAGGAGGAGGGCAGCGGTGTCATCTCCCTTGCCCATGATATCAATGAAGGAGATATCAAAGAGAAATATCCGGATACGGCCTTCTTTGAAATCCGCAGGCAGGATATCAGACAGGCGGTGATCAATATCGTTAAGGATGCGGTGAACAAGGGCTATTCACTTGATGATATCCAGGTGCTTTCTCCCATGTATCAGGGAGCGGCAGGCATCGATGTGCTCAACAATGCCCTGCAGGAATGCTTCAATCCGCCGGATGATGTCAAAAAACAGGCGCGCGGGCATGACGCAG
>CACWLH010000103.1 GCA_902761625.1 uncultured Erysipelotrichaceae bacterium | reverse complement strand
GATCTGCTGCCGTTTATGAAAGAAAACAGCATTCATGCGATGGCATATTCCTCACTGGATGAAAGATCTGTAAGACAGAGGCTTTCCGCAATCAGTGAAATATCGAAGATCCTGGCAGAAGAGAATATCAGCATTGAGAGACTGATGCTGGAATATGTTCAGTATCATGGCGTCTGTGCGCTGTTTCAGACCCGCAGCCGCAATCACCTGAGAGATGATCTTACCGGTGATCATTTTGATATTGAAAAATATATCGATCTCATCTCTGCAATCCTGCCTGCACCTGATTTTAAAGTGCCGCTGGAAAAGCGATAGTCAAATTTGCTTATTTTTGAAATTTTTACTTGCATCAATCTGAATATTGAGTAAAATAATATTTGCGCATTGGGATATAGCCAAGCGGTAAGGCAACTGGCTCTGAACCAGTCATTTCGGGAGTTCGAATCTCTCTATCCCAGCCATAAAGGATTGCTTGAATAAAGCAATCTTTTTTTTGCCTGTTCATAATCAGTCTGCATGAAAGTATCATGATTCAGAACCGTGATCTTGTGGCATAATATAATTAATTACAAACAGGAGCACGATCATGGAAAAATATCTTTGTATTGATCTCAGCCGTACAAAACTGAGATATGCGATTGTTTCAGAGAAGCTTGATACAACGGCAGAAGGTACTGAATATATCGGCATCAATTCAAGAGAAGAGGTTTTTGATCCGATCAAGGATGTTGCGGACCGCTACCGGGATGAAGTGGTAGGTGTTTCCATCACAATGCCCGGCGTCATTGATCCCAAGCGCGGTTTTGCCTACAGCGGCGGTGTCTTTGAATGGGTCAGAGACACGGAGTATGCGAAAGAACTGTCTGAATACATCGATATGCCGGTTGTCATCTGCAACGATGCCAAATCCGCAGCCCTTGCGGAAGTCGGTTACGGTGCATTGAAAAAGGTTCAGAACGGCGTATTGCTCATGATCCTGAATACCGGTATCGGCGGAGCAGTCATCACCGACGGACATATTCTCAACGGTCATCATTTCGCGGCCGGTGAATTCTCCTATATGAAAGGCGACTACCAGCGCCGTGAAGGCTATCAGGACATGTTCGCACTGTCCACATCCCTTGACGGTCTGACCCGTCTTGTCGAAGAATCAAGCGGCAAGAAGAATCTTAACGTGCTGAGAATCTGTTCCAAGATGGCAATGGGCGACGAGGATGTGAAAAAGGGCGTCGAAGAATATTGCGACCGTCTGGCTGTATACATTTACAACATTCAGTGCGTGGTGGATGCCGATGTGTTTGTCATCGGAGGCCATCTGACTGACGATCCGAATATGGTCCGTATGATTCAGCAGTCCGTGGACAAGATCTTTGCCAACGACCGTTTCAAGAATATCTTCAAGCCGGTCATCAAACAGTGTGTATTCCATGACAATTCCAGAAGATACGGCGCGGTTTACAATTACAGAATGCAGATGGGGAAGATCGCATCAGAATGATCTTCCATGGCAGTATTTACCATCATGAGATACCGGCTTTTCTGAAGCCGTATCTTGATACAGAAGCCATGCAGCGGCTGAAGCACGTCGACATGAACTGCGGGATGAATTATACTTCCTACCCGCGGTTCAGAGAGATTGAGGCTTACAGCCGTTTTCATCATTCACTCGGCTGTGCGCTGATTGTATGGCATTTCACCCATGACAGGATTCAGAGTCTTGCGGCTTTGTTTCATGACATCGCTACGCCGGTGTTTTCGCATGTCGTTGATTTTGTATACGGCGATTATGAAAATCAGGAGACAACTGAAGAACGCACAGCCTTTCTGATCATGAGTGATCCGGGCATTATGGCGCAGCTGGATCAGGATGGCATTGCGGTTGAACTCATAAGTGATTATCATAAATATCCGGTGGCAGACAATGCATCGCCGCGCCTATGCGCTGATCGTCTGGAATATATTCTCGGCGATCTGGCTGATTTTAAAATGGCAGACGATCAGACCATCCGCAGTCTTTATGACAATATTGAGCTGATGATCAATGAGGACGGTCTCAAGGAGCCCGGTTTCAGAGATCAGAGCATTGCGTGCAAATTTGCATATTATGCGCTTGAATGCGGTAAAATATACAGCGGTGATGAAAACCGCTTTGCCATGGAACAGCTTGCCGGCATCTTACGGACTGCGCTGAAAGAGAACATCATCACTCAGGATGATCTGTATGGCTGCGAGACGGATGTCATTGCAAAGCTGAAACGCTCAGCGCTGAACAGCAGGTTTGCTGAATTTGAAAGCTGTACGCGGGTGATCCGCACGGACGCATCCGATCCGCAGGCAATCTGTGTCAGCGCCAAAAAGCGTTATATCGATCCGTTATGTGCGGATGGCAGAAGAATTTCTGAGCATTGTGCGGATCTGCAGAAATCCATCCGGGAGTTTGTCAGTCTGGACTACCGGTATTATGTGAAGGGAGTCACTTATGAGTGAAGAAAAGACAATCGTTGTCGCAAGCACCAACACGGGCAAGATCCGTGAATTCAAAGAAATGCTTGAGCCGAAGGGATATACAGTGAAATCATTGGCGGATTTTCCGGATATGCCTGATATTGTAGAGGACGGCACCACATTTGCCCGCAATGCTGTCATCAAGGCTGAAGCCGTGACAGAAAGATACGGTATCATGGCGGTCTCGGATGATTCCGGACTGGAGATTGATGCATTTGACAGACAGCCCGGTGTCTACAGTGCCAGATGGCTTGGGCATGACACACCATACAGTGAAAAGAACAGGATTATTCTGGAGAAGATGAACGGGATTGAAAACCGTTCATGCCGTTATGTATGTGCCATTGCCATTTCCAGACCCGGCAAGGAAAGCGTCGTGTTTGAGGATACGGTTGAGTGCACCATCGCTTTTGAGCCAAAGGGTGAAAATGGCTTTGGCTATGATCCGATTATTTATTATCCGCCATATCAGAAAACCATGGCTGAGATGACTAAGGATGAAAAGAACGGTATCTCCCACCGCGGCAAGGCGGTCAGAAAGCTTGAGGAGTGGCTTGATCATCATGCGTAAGTTTCTGGCCTCCCTGGCAGCGCTGCTGATTCTGCTGGCGATTCTCTTAAGCGTTGTGGATGTGCTCTGTTTTGCAAAAGGGTTTTACACCTACGAATACCGCAAAGGAAATCAGGCAGAAAAAATCGGCATGAGTGAAGAGGGAATGATGGATGCCACCGTTACACTGCTGGATTATCTCAAGGACAAACGTGATGACATCATCGTTGAAACCGAAGTCAACGGCCAGCTCAGGGAAGTTTATGACGAGCGCGAAACTCTGCATATGGTGGATGTGAAGAATCTGTATCAGAACGCCATGAAAGCCCGTACGATCTTCGCTCTGGGCGGGATTGCCATTGCAGTGGGACTTTATCTGGCGAAAAAGAAAGGGTTCTGGGGACTGATGAGACAGGGATACCGGAATGCATTGCTGCTGATGGTATTGTTTGTGTCGTTTATTGCCATCTGGTGTATTGTCGATTTCAATGCCTTCTGGATGAATTTTCACTATGTCTTCTTTGACAATGATCTGTTCCTGCTTGATCCGAACGTTTCAATCATGATCAATATGTTCCCGGAAAGCTTCTTCTTTGATATCGTTGCTGCGATTATCATTGTTTATGCAATATGTATCGGCCTATGCGCATATGGATTGCGCTTTGCGGCAAAGAAAGAGGCTGCATAATGATCCATATTGTTCTGTATGAACCGGAAATACCGCAGAACACCGGCAACATCATGCGCACCTGCATGGCATTCAATATGAAACTTCATCTGATCGGTCCGCTGGGATTCTACATGGATGAAAAACATCTCAGACGGGCGGGCATGGATTATGCCGATGAACTTGATTACC
This sequence comes from uncultured Erysipelotrichaceae bacterium, assembly GCA_902761625.1. Classification (GTDB taxonomy): domain Bacteria; phylum Bacillota_I; class Bacilli_A; order Erysipelotrichales; family Erysipelotrichaceae; genus Bulleidia. Next base: position 1,608 of record CACWLH010000103.1, on the reverse strand, counting down.
GAATCTATGACAGCTGGGAACAGTTTGTATCCTGCAATCATGGAGTATTCTTCTATTCCACGCGCTATGGAAAGAAAGCGCCGGACGCATTTGATTTTTCACAGATCGAAGATGACATTTATCTGGTGTTTGGCAAGGAGAGCACCGGCATCCCCAAAGCCATCCTGAGTCAGGATCTTGATCATTGCATGCGAATTCCGATGGTCGCTTCCGCCCGCAGTCTCAATCTTTCCAACTGCGTGGCGCTGGTTGCCTATGAGGTGATCCGGCAAAGAGGCTATGAAGGGCTCAGCGGTGTCGAGGTGATCAAGGGAGAAGACTGGCTGAGCCGCTGAGCGCACTCGTGGACTTTCTCCATGATGCCCTGTATGATAAAGGAAAGGAGTGAATATGCTTGAGAATATCAATGACTATTTTTCATTTATTGCAATGTTTCTTGGTGCTTTGATGGCATTTTATGCTCTTTTTGTTGTGACTGATTCCCATCATGATCAGATCATGAAAGACAGACAGGAAAGCTATTATTCCTATTACGAAAACACTGACGACGAATTCGAAGAAGAAAACAGAAGTGATCCGTATTTTGAGTGAGGTTAACTGATATGGCATTGCAGGAAGAAATCAAATCCAGAAAAGCCTATCATCTGAAAGGACCGGTTTCACTCGGTATCAAGGCAGGCGATTTTATCTATCTGTCGAGCCAGCTTCCTTTTGATCCGAAAACCAAAAAGATTGTCTCAGATGATTTCCGTGAACAGGCAGAAAGATGTCTCAAGAATATTGAGATCATCCTCAATGAACTCGGACTCAGTTCCGAATATATCATCAAGACAACGGTCTATCTGACGGATATGAAACAATATAACACCCTCAATGAAGTATACGGGAACCATTTCAAGGCGCCGTATCCGGCCCGCGCATGTGTTGAGGTGACCGGATTGCCGTTTGGCGCACAGATCTCCATCGAAGCCTATGCGGTTGATACAAGAGCGCTTGAAGTGATCATTGCCTCTGAAGATTCCATCCTTTGCAAAAACGGGTGCTGCCAGGTTGAATGAAATGAGCGATCCCATCCTGATCCGCCAGGATCATCAGACCTGTAAACTCATCTTCTCTGACGGGACGGCAAAACAGCAAAAGCGCAGGGCATCTGACATTCTTGAAGAGAAGTGTCTCAGAAATGGCTCAAGCCTGAAAGGAAGGATGGATTCATTCCGCTATCTGCTGCACATTGTGCAGAAGCCTGCTGTTCTGATTTCGGAAGTGACCGGTGAAATCTGGTTCCCGCTTGTATCAATGAATCAGCCGGATTGTATATGGCTGAGATACGATGCAATTCTGGATGTCAGATCATCCGATGATCATCAATGCGCTGTCATTTTCTTTTCCGGATACCGCCAGACACTGGACTTTGATCCGAGGGTGATCCGGCAGCAAATGAAAAGATGCAGACAGTTTCTGGAACTTCTGCATCAATGAATCATTTCCATCAAGACATCTCAGGATGTCTTTTTTAAATTATCCGAACCTTTGATAAATCCGAACCTTTTCTCATATTTGGCTTAAACACTGGGGTTTTAGAATGAAAAGGTTCGGATTTTATTTTCG
>CACWLH010000102.1 GCA_902761625.1 uncultured Erysipelotrichaceae bacterium | reverse complement strand
TTACATGGGTGCTTTTGCACGCCTGATAGCTCACGGTAGAGAAAACAGAGATTACTATTTCTATATGTCGGCTGAGGACCGTGAATTTGCCATAGCGTACTATTATGATGCGGTGGCAAAACAGCACGGAATCTCACAGGAGGAGTTTCGTCGAACGCTGGACTATTTCCTGTTTTATGAGTATTGTGAATGGATCATGCTTGGCAACCGATACGATTCCCGCGACGATGAAAGATACGGGTATTATCTGAACCTGGCAGAAAAGCTGGCAAAAAAACTGATTTAGCTTTACACAATTCAGTTTGGTGAGATGGTCTTTCTTGTCCACGGGTATAACGAGCATCGGATTTTGCCCCACAAAATCCAGAGACAAAACAGGCGTGACCACTTTGCGGTCACGCCTGTTTCATATCCCTTTTAGTCGGTGATAACTTCCTCAAGGCACCTTCCTTGCGGAGGATGCCCAGACGGACGATTTTTTAGTGATTTCGTATCAGTGTTCAGATCATTTGCGGCTGTATGCCGTGATGATGATAAAGGTGTTTAATCCGAGGATTGCCAGCATCATGATCAGGGTTGTCGCATAGCTTCCCGAAGCATCAAACATGAAGCCGATCAGGGAAGAGAACAATGCGTTGGCAATGGTTCCGGCAAGCGAGATGGTCGGATAGGTGCGGCTGTAATTCTCCAGACCGAATGTATCCTTGGTGATCATGACAACACCGACGGTTCCAAGTGAATAGACAAGTCCGAACAGCGCTGCGCCAGCATACATCGCAAACGGTGCATGAATCATCAGAAGGATAGCGGCTGCGGCAATGGTCAGAGCGCAATAGATCAATAATGAGGTTCTCGAACCGAGCTTGTCACCAAGCGCGCCAAGAACGATCTTGCCTGCGCTGTTTGCAATCATGCAGATCGACAGCATGAGCGCGCCGACCGAAGCGGCCATGTTATAGGAGCCGGCAATTCCCGGGAAATGCTGGGGAAGCGCGGTTGCGCCGCAGGCCAGGAATGAATAGATAATCGCCATGGCGAAGAGCAGTTTGTTGATCTGCTTTGCGCCTGTTTTTGTTTCGGAAGGAGTATTTGTTTTCTGTTCTGCTTTTTCTTCATATCCCAGCGGAACCATTCCCTTTGTTTTCGGATCAAGGGAAGGCAGGAAGAAGATCGCCGGCAGATTGAGAACCGCCATCAGGATGGCCACAAACACATAGCCTGCCCGCCAGCCCATGCTTTCGATGACCGATGAGATGATCGGTGAGAACAATGCGCCGGCAAGACCCGAGCAGCTCATGGCAATGCTTGTCGCAAGACCGACATTGGCGATGAACCAGTTGTTGATGACCATGGTCACCATGACAAAGCCAAGGATACCGCAGGCAAATCCGCGCAGTGCATTAAGCACATACATCACAAAGATATTCGGGGAAAGGGCAAGCAAAGCGGTGGAGCCGGCAATGACGGCTGTTCCCGCGATCAGAAGAACTTTCAGCTTGTCCTCTTTGAGCAGCTTCGGTGCAACAAGTCCGCCGAGAGCGAACACGATATTGCAGATGGTCAGGGTCATACTGACAGATCCTTTGAGAATACCGAATTCTTCCGCCACCGGTGTGAAGAACAAGCCGGCGACATTGGTCGGCAGACCGACCGAAGTGGCGATGAGTCCTGACATGGCGATCAGGATGAGCAGATATCTTCCTTTGATTTTCACAACCAATCTCCTCTGTTTGTTCTGATAAGCGAAGAAAGCGTCTTTCCTTCGTTATTGCAGACAGCGTTGGGCAGTCCGCATTGGTTTTCTTTTCAACGATTACAGTTTAGTGCAGACGGAGAATGATTACCAATGCCTGTTTCACATATAAAACCATACGAAAAAAGTATTATTATCCTTTGACGCATTATATGAGAATGTCAGTGATCAGTATTTCTGATGAAACGGATCTGAAAACGGAATTGAAAATACAGTGCACGCATGCAAGAATACTCATGCAAAACGGAGGGATATATGAGCGAATGGATGGAAAGATGGATTGAACCGAAAAATCAGATTGATGAAAGCAGGAAGAGATTTTCCAATCATCAGCTGTTCAGAATGATGATTCCGCTGTTCATCGAGCAGCTGCTTCTGATGGTGGTCGGCCTGGCTGACACCATGATGGTTTCGCATGCCGGTGAGGCAACTGTTTCGGGCGTTTCCCTGGATACGATGATCTATACAATCTTCATTCTGATCTTTTCATCGCTCGGCGCCGGAGGCGGCGTCATTGTGGCGCAGTATATCGGCCGCAAGGACCGTGAGAACGGAAACACCGCCGCTTCACAGGTATTTCTGGTCTCCTTCTCCATCTCGGTTGTTCTGATGATTCTTCTTCTGCTTGGCGGCAACGCAATCCTGAATCTGCTTTATCCGGGAGTGGATCCGGCGGTCATGGATGCGTGCAGAACATATCTCTGGATTGTGACGCTATCCTTTCCTGCCAATGCCGTCTATAACGCGGGAACAGCCTTATACAGATCGATGGGAAAGACATCGGTGACAATGCGTGTGTCGATGATGATGAACGTGATCAATATCGTCGGCAATGCCATCGGTATCTTTGTATTGCATGCGGGTGCGGCAGGCGTTGCCTGGCCGACCACAATTTCATGGTATGCGGCTGCGTTTGTGATGACGTATCTTTGTTTCTCTTCTGAGAACATGGTTCATATTGAGTGGAAAAAGATCTTCACTGTCAACAAGGATATGATTTCCAGAATCATGAGCGTTGCGGTTCCCAATGCGGTTGAAGGCGGACTGTTCCAATTGGCAAAGGTTGTGCTGGGATCACTTATCGCCACCTTTGGCACCGCGCAGATCGCAGCCAACGGAATCGGTCAGACCATCTGGTCGCTCGCGGCGGTTGTGGTCAGCTCCATGAGCCCGATCTTCATCACCGTCATCGGTCAGTGCATCGGCGCAAGGGATACAGAGGCTGCCCGCTATTATCTCTGGAAACTATTGCGCATGACGACGGCATTGACATTTGTGTGGAATATTCTGGTATTGCTGGCACTGCCGTTATTATTGCCGCTGTATGATATTTCCGAAGAAACAAGACATCTTCTGATCATCATTGTCATCATTCACAATGTCTTCTGCGGCACCATCGGCGCTTTCTTCGGACCGATGTCCGCCGGCTTCCGGGCTGCGGGAGATGTGAAATTCACTATGTATGTGTCGATTTTCTGCACGGTCATCTTCCGCACATCCATGTCATTCCTGCTTTGTTCAGGATTCAGGATGGGTGTCATCGGCATTGCGATTGCCATGGTCATGGACTGGTCGCTCAAAGGAATCATATTGATGATCCGCGAAAGAAGCGGAAAGTGGCTCAGCCATCAGCTGATCTGAAAAAAAGAAGACTGTTCCGGTCAAGCAATGCTTTGCGGATCAGTCTTTTTCATGAACTGGTTCAGCCGGCCGCGATTGGCTGAAAGCAGCTCTGATATATATGTGTCAGTATTTTGGAAATTTCATTTCCATTCGATCACGATTTCAGCTGATTCATTCTTTACTTCACAATCGATGAAGCAGAGATTGTCACAGATCTTCAGATCATCCGTGCGGTCAATTCCATTGATGGTAAGACGTGAGACGGAAAATTCTGTGCAGAAGCTGAACGGGCCTGATTCTTTCAGGACAATCCGGTCGTGATCATCGGATTCATCCCATTCTTCGACGGCGGTGAAACCTGCATAGAGATCGCTTCTGCCGATCACAGCCATATGCCTGCCTTGCGGCGCAAGAACATACCATCCGTATCCTGTGGCATCAAGCGAGAGTGAACTGATATCCTGCTTTGTCAGGATTTTTCTGTTGAACCAGTCATAGACGACATAATTCAGCGAGGAATCAAGCTCTTCGATTTCATCCGGACTGAAGCTGCACGGCAGTTTTGAATCCGTCAGGTTGAACAGAAGGAATCCGCCGCTGACGCGATCAGCTGTCATTCCGTAATTGTGAAGCTTCAATACAGTGTGATCCAGAGGGTCTTCAAAGACACATGAATCAGATGGCATCAATGATCTTTCCAGCGAAGGAATTTCTCCGTTCAGATAAGTCATCGGTCTGAAGATGGAAGTAACACTTTCATCCACGCGGTCGCTGAAATATACCGGGCCGCCGGAAAGGGCACGGATCAGGCTGTGCTTGATTGCATCGGCTTACTTTGTCCAGAACATATCCCAGTCACAGGTGTACAGAATGTTGTGATAAAGGGAATTCCATGCATTCTGCATAAGGTGTTCCCTGAATCCGTCCATGCCTTTGGCAGGCACAAAGTCATCTGAATTGCGGGAAATGCCGGTCATCTTTCTGGCGGCGATGGATTCCATTGCCATACCCATGCAGTTGATCACATTCCGGTTGAGCAGTTCTGACGCGGTTTCAATATCATGGGCGATACCTTCCGCAGCCTTCGGTGCAGGCATATAGTTGCGGAAGAAGTTTGCAACGGTGCTCTGTCCGTCAACCTTGACGAAGCTGATTCCGTCCTTTTTCAGATATTCATACCATTTCATGTAGAACGGTGTGCCCTTGACCGGATCGGGATAGATATTGCCGTCTTGTGTGAAATACAAAGCCTCATCGCAATCCAGGCTGTTTTCAGATGCGATTCCTTCCCAGAAACCGCATACCGCATGCCAGACACCGAACCATTCGATTTCAGACATTTTGCGGTTTTTTTCAGTCATCGGAAGGAATCCGTGAGGGAATTTGACGCGGTCCGGTTCATACGCTTTCAGTTTCATTCCTTCGGTGCTGAGCCAGCCGTCATCAATCAGCATCCATCTCGCCGGAATCTTCTTTGCGGACAGTTCTTCCGCCTTGGCAATCAGGCCTTCCTCATTCACATCACGGTAGAATGCATCCCAGCTGCACCAGCCGAGATATTTCAGCATTTGGGGAACAGGTCTTTCTGTGCGCAGAGGCAGATTCATCAAGCCGGCCATCGCACGCATGGCTTTTTCAGCTGCTTTGCGGATACTGATATCATGTGATATCACAAACAGCGGCTGATCGCATTCCTTGTGAACATCTGCGTTTGAGAACACACGGAGTCCGAAAGAAGTGTCTGTGCCGGCTGCGATCTGTGTTTTGAAATTCTGATAAGCAAGCGGCAGGATGCAGAAACATTCCTTCTCACTCTGGATCAGAAGGACCTGAGTGCGCTCTGGAATCTGCTCAAATGAATTGATGAAGGCAGGTCTTGTCCACCAGTCATTGAGCATATACAAAGCCGTCATTTTCACAGGCTTCAGAGCTGTGCAGACCTGAATTACAAACGGTTCTTTCTGATCTGAAGAGGTTTCATCCATATGCATGAATACAATGGAGCTTTCCTCATATGCATTACAGCTGAATGTGCAGTTTTCAATATGTTCAGGCTTGAAATCAAGCATACTCACATTCCTTCTTCATATCCGTCCGGATTCTGACTCTGCCATCTCCAGGCATCGCGGCACATGTCTTCAAGATTCTTCTCAGCCTTCCAGCCAAGCACTTTATATGCCTTGGAAGGA
>CACWLH010000101.1 GCA_902761625.1 uncultured Erysipelotrichaceae bacterium | reverse complement strand
TAAATAAAAATGTCATTTTCATATCATTAAAATCGATACTGCATCTCTAAACACTAATTGAACTAACACGCTCTTGCGAGCGAGAGCGTGTTAGTTCAATTCGAATTTGTTAATCCGATACTTTAACACTGTCAAAGTGCTTTAGCTCATAAGTTATATTGTCCTTTTTCAACACAGTGTATGATTGTGTTGATATATTTAAGTGAGTATTTTCTACATCACCCTTTTCACAAAAAACATAATCTCCCAATTCCGCAACAACAACGAATGAATCACCATCGTGACTTAATACTTGATATGTCAATTTTCTGTCTAGAATAAAATCTGTCATTATCGGCAAAACAGATGTAATAAGCATTAAAACCGTCAAAATCAACAACACTGTTCTGTTGCCAAATATAATATTGTTTTCTATAACTTCCTCTAATGAGAATTCTCTTTGCTCAAATGCCGATCTAACACTAATCTTTAGTTTTCTATGAATTAGCACAGCCAACTCTACAGCCATGGAAATAACATATCCAGAAAAGACTTTTAATAGTGGAGAAAAATCTCGTATCCTTATCATAAAAAATTGGAATATTAATCCTAAATATAAAACTCTCCCCCAGTTATACTTCTCTCGCTTAAGTACAGATGTTACTGCTCTGCTGAATTGTCTGTGAGTTGATCTGACAAAATGTCGCTCAATTGATATTACAGTTGTCCCGCAGATCAGTTGAATAATATCTTAAGCCAGCGCGAATAAAAGAGAGACCTTCAAGATCTCTCAGTGATGTCATAGACTGTTATTCTTCCCATGGCTTCAGGTTATCGTTCAGCACATTTCTTTCTGATAAAAAGAAATCATTCCAGACAACATTTATGGCTGAGGACAGTATGGCACACTGTTCCTCATCATAGTCGTCGATTTCTTCAAGAGATTCATAAATGGCGTTTACATCATTACAAGGCTGCGGAATCAGCGTTCCTCTGCACGCATCCGGATCTGTAAACAGTACTGTGTCATTCAGATTTGCCAGATACATATATGTGTTATATATTCCCGGAGCTGTGATATGCATTGCCACGAATCTGTCTGCTATGTGTTTGATTTCGAGATGATAGCTGCTGTGATCTTCATCATCTTCTTCATACGGGTAAACCGTGATGTCATACCGTCTCTGTATCTCTGCTTTCATTTGGCCCTCCTTATTCTGTTCCGCCAAGCATCTCGTGTTCTATGACATAGCGGACGGTATGGTCATCCACAAGTTTCTGTTTCTGCTGTCCGGCATACGTCAGGCATTTATCACAGATCCTGTTGATCACTCTGGGGATACCGGTTGATGATCTGTGTATCTCATCCAGTGCTTTCTCAGTAAACAGTGCCTGATCACAGCCGGCATAGTGCAGGTGTGAATCTATGTATCTCTCTGTTTCTGCACGGTCCAGGTGGGGAAGAACACAATTGATGTCGATCCTCTGCCTGATAGCAGCGTACTTGCGGAATCTGAGTTTTGAATCCCAGAGCTCCGTTTGTCCGGCAAGTATCAGAGCCAGCTGGCTTTCCGAATCGTAGTTTGAGTTGAGGAGAAACCTGAATTCTTCCAGTGTTTCTTTCTCAATAAGATGTGCTTCATCCAGGATACATACGACTTTGCGGTGTTCTTTCTCGCGTATAATCTCTATCTGTTTCTGAAGAAGCTTCTTGGCATCTCCTCTGTAGAAACCGGCTTCCAGCCCGAGCTGATCAAGAAGTCCTTTGTACAGCCATTTCGGTGTCAATTTGGAGTCGGATACATACATGACAAGGTATTTATCCTTGGGAAGGCTCTCATTGAATCTTCTCAGCAGCGTGGACTTTCCGCAGCCGGCATCAGCTGTCACTACCGCAAACAGCTGCCTGGATGCCGCAAACTGAAGACGGCTCAGTGCTTCTCTCATAGCCGGGGATTCATAAAGCTGTTCAGGCGGGATATTTCTCACAAATGGTGTTCTTTCCATTCCGAATTCTTTCTCATACATATTCAGTCTCCATAGTCGCTGTATGAAATGGCATCTGCCAGCTTCTTCTGTGATTCCTTGTGTTTCTTCTCAAGAACATCGAGAAATCTGGATGTGACAGGTTCTTCCGCGACAGCTCTGGGAACAGGGATCTCCCTGACACAGTATTCTCCGATCTGTACCGGGCTGGCGGTAAAGGAAGATGAATTCTTCGGATATACGATGATCGTTCTGTCATCCATCGGATCAAAAGCGATGATGACCTGTTCACCGATCAGATGAGCTCCGGCTTCATATTTCCGGCCTTTATAACTGATCAGGCCGCCTTTATCTACATTGCGCTTTTCATGATGAAGGAAAGCTTCACCTACGGTCTTTGAATCAAGAAATATAAGTGCTCTTGTATCTCGGTTCCATTCCTGCTCAGGAGTGATACCTGCATCCGGCACAGTGATTCCCTTGCTTGTGTAGTATTCCCTGATTCCGTCATGAGGTTTCTTATGATAGTACTCATTGAGGAAGATCTGCCAATACCTGTTCAGTTCAGTGGTCTCCACAGGCTTCTTCAGTTTTACTTCTGCGATGAATGAATCAACGACCTGATGGAATTTCTCTATCTTGCCTTTCGATTTTCCGCTCCTCACACGGGCTCTTTTCAGGGAAATGCCAAGCATGGCGCAGCTTGTCTGAAGCTGCCGGGATATATACTGGGATCCATTATCCGTATACGCCTTATCAAATTTACCGTGTTTGAGAACAGCCTTGCGGAAGACATCCTCCACACAGTACTCATCCTGTGACTCATACCATTCAGACCAGAGGATGTATCTGGAATGGTCATCAATAATACTGGAAAGATAGGCTGTCCTCTTTTCTCCGTCTGCCATGACTATGACACCGACGCCATATTTGATGTCCGCCTGAACCAACATCATCCTGTGCGGTTTACAGAAACGCTTTGTCATCGTACTCTGTTCATCCTGTCTGTACATCTTCAGCTGCCTTTCCCCAAGGCCTGCTTCAAACAGATAGCGCTGCAGAGTTGAGCGCTTCAATACCCCGGGTTTTGCCTTGCCTTCACCTTCAAGGATGAAGATGATCTGACTTACTGACCTTGTTGTGACTTCCCGCTTCAGCTGGATCGCTTCCTGAAGAAGCTCGGGAAAGTTGTCAGGCAGTTTTGATGACCTGCCGCCGGTCCTCTCAGCCGGTTTCAGACCGCTGAAGCCGCTTTGAAAAAACGCTTCTTCCCAGCGGGTGATAGTTTTCTCTGAAATGTCATTATCCGCAGCGATCTTCCTGCGCATCTGTATCCGTTTGGCCTTATCAAGGGTCAGATCCAGAAGCGGCTGAATGATCTGAAACCGCATCAGAGCTATATTTTCCCGCCAGTCTGTTACTTTTTTGTTCTCCACGAATGTTTGCCTCCTTACAAAGGAAGGTTAAAACATCATTGTCAGAGACAGAAAACAAATCCGTTGAAACGGACCTGAGCTGACGCGTATTCAAAAAAGGCATACCGAAGTTCCACGTTATGCGGTTCATTACAACCAGCCATCCTTCGCCGTCTTTACGGAGCTGTTCCACCAATGAAACCTTTGAATTCAGAAGCTCCGTTCCAAACTCAGAGAGCCGGCTGCCGATGGATTTCAGCACACCATCGACGTGATTGATATTTCCGGCAATCCAGGCCTTCCATCTGGTCATTGTCAATTCACACGGATAGTCCTCAGTCTGCAGTGTCTCGGATGTGCATACTTCATCGACAACATTCTCGATCACCTCGGTGCTGTAGTGCTTATGAGGTGTCATTATATCAGGCAGTATACGTACAAATCCGAATGAGCAGTTCTCGTCGCCGCACCGGCATACAGGGATCACGTAATTCCTGGAAACACCGCCATATGTCTTCAGCTTCCTCACAGTATGAAACGCAAAACCAAGTTCATTTCCACAGACAGGACAGTCTGGATATTCATTGATGACAACTAAGTTTGTGATTCGCTGTTTTCGAGATGGTAATTCTCTGTTATCATAGGCATGGGTAAAACCATGGCTCTGAGGTGAAGACGGCGAAATCTATGCACCTCAGAGCTTTTCCTTTCTACGCAATGGACATTATAAAGAGCTGTCCGCAGACATTCAACACGAGCAGCTTATGGTCAATATATTAGAGGCATAACAGCCAGGTATTATTCCATCATTCTGGAAGAAAACTGCCGTTTTACGGAATATTCCGTAATATTTCCTCTTTCCAGTTGTCCTGGACTATATTTTGCCAGATGATATCAGCTTTAAATACGAATCGTCATATATTTGAAAATGCCTGTTACAGCCAGAATGCACAGGACCAGAGGGTATTGAACAAGAAAAGATTGCGTTACGAATACCTTGTCATGTTTTCTGTCACGTACCTGTGTTTGAGTGATTTTAAATATGGCTGGTAATGACTGCCAAAGGATATGAGTCCTGCTATGCTCCGGAAAACGAAACAGTTCCTTCACAAAGCAGGCTGATCATTTGGATCCTTTTCTTCTCCTTCTTTCACTTTTCAGACTAAAACCATATATCCGTAACACAAAGTTTTTTGGGCTGAAGCGGCCTTTTTTTGGGCTGAAGCGCTGTTTTTCCGAAATATTCAGTAAACTGCGTTGCCAAATGATATGGATAATGCATACATTACCTGGATTACTGATTCTCATGAACAGATCCATATTCTCTTTTTAAAATCTGCTCTTTGAGTTCTCTTACATCTTCCTGATAACATCCGTTCTTCGATGGTGATTCCAGAGAGCATGATCCAATTGATATCAGGCTCAGGATGATGAATTCTATGATATCCGACATTTTTTTCTCCTCCTTCTTGTCAATCAAACCATAGCATATATCTTCAAGAATTATCGAAACCCGTGATGAAACGTCATTTTTGCGTGCTGAAGCAATAATTTCATCACAGTTTTTTGCAGTTACATCACAGATTTTCGCCATTAACATAAATTTATGCTATGAAAAGAAGGGAGTATATATGCTGAAAAAACTTCTTGTCAATTACGCACTTGAACACATGGATATGGACCAGATCAGTCTGGGACTTCTTTCTTACGGATATGATGTTCTGATTCATAATCTGATTGTGCCTGGTTCTGTACTGCTGTCTGGATGGCTGATAAGGAACTTTGCGGATACCTGTATATATGTTGCTGTGCTTTGCTTCCTGCGTACACATACAGGTGGCTGGCACGCTAAGACCAAAATACATTGTTTGATTGCGTATCATTTACTGTATCTGTGTTTCCTTGTCTATATGAGAATACCTGTTTCCTATCATCTGATTATGTTTCTGATGCTCTGTGTCTGTGTATGGTCAGCCTGGAACGCTCCGGTGATTCATCCGTATCTGCCATTAAATGAGATAGAGATACAGAAAAACAGAAAGATTGTCATTATTGGATTTGTTATACTGATGACAGCATGTATGCTCATTCATGAATATGCGAAGGTGATCTCAGGAGCAGTATTCATTAACTGCTTTCTGATGCTGTTATTAAAACTGCAGAATGAGGGTTTTTTATGATTATCAAATGCGCAATTGTTGACGACGATAAAAATGATTTGGAACGGATCAGATCA
>CACWLH010000100.1 GCA_902761625.1 uncultured Erysipelotrichaceae bacterium | reverse complement strand
CTCGATGAAAGAGATGATGGGATATTGTCAGAGAGATGATGTCGGCATTGTCGGCTGCCGTCTGCTTTATGAGGATGACACCATCCAGCATGCGGGTGTGGTTGTCGGCATCGGTGTGGCGGAGCACATTCTCAAACACACTTATTCAGGCGACGGCACCTATTTCAACCGTGCGGTAACCGTTCAGGATCTTTCCGCAGTCACAGCAGCTGTGATGCTTGTGAAAAAGGAAGTCTATGATGAAGTGGGCGGACTGGATGAAAGCTTTGAAGTGGCGTTCAATGATATCGACTTCTGCTTAAGAGTGAGAGACACTGGCAGATTGGTTGTCTACAATCCTTATGCGTGCTTCCATCACTATGAATCAAAATCACGCGGCATGGATGACAACCCTGAAAAGATGGCAAGATATACAAAGGAAATGGAACGGTTCACACAGCGCTGGGACAGATATTACAGAGACGGTGATCCGATGTATAATGTTAACCTGACTCACGAAGATGCAAGCTGTACCTTCGGGGCATGATATGGAGTGGATATGGATGAAAAGAAGAAGAACACACGGTTTGTATTGATTCTGAATGCGGTGATCGCATGTCTCTTTCTGAGCGGACAGTATTTTACCGCCACAATCGGAATCAAAAAGATCGCCTTTATGGCAGCGATTGTGCTGACGCTGATTGCGGTCCTGCCGGCTCTTGCTTATTTCATCAAACCATTGAATGAGGCGGCCGGAAAAACAAGAAAATATCTGAACAGCTGCATTGCCTATGTAAAAAACAATCCCGTCAGGGTATTGAAGGGCGTGCTTCTGTATGCGGCTGCGGCTGCGGTTGGGTTTGTGATCTGCCTTGTCTATTCGCGCATGCAGAACAGAAATTTCATCACTCCGCTGTTTCATATGGCATCCGCGCTTGCCAGCATTCCGGTGACGGTTTATCTGCTGAGAAAGCACATCGGCAAAAAGCCGGAACTGCTTTTCTTCGCATTGATCATGACATCGGGCATCTTCTTTATCAGCGCTTCGCCGACCGAGCTTGGCGTGACATGGGATGATGAGGCCCATTATGAGCGTACCCTTTCGATGGCGAACCTTCCTTCCGGCGTGCTTTATTATGCGGATCAGGAACTCTTCATGCGCCAGGCGGAAACAGCGCTTGAACATTTCGGCTACAGTGAAAGCGACCGTGCGGAACGGGTTGAATATCTCAATCAGGTATACAGGGACAGGGTTCTTGTGGATTATGCATATAAGGGAATGGGCAATTATGCGACCCTCTCCTATGTGCCATTTGCCTTCGGCATCACCATGGCAAGAGGTCTGCATCTGCCCTTTACGATGATTTTCCGCTTCGGAAGACTGGTCAATCTTCTGACCTATGCAGGTCTGATCGTCTATGCGATGAGCAGACTCAGATTCGGAAAGATCATAGCCGGTGCGGTTGCGATGATTCCGACGATGACATTCATGGGCTCCACCTATTCGTATGATCCGTTTGTGGTCGGCATGATGATTGTGGGCTTCTCGGTCTTCTTCTCCTATCTGCAGAATCCGCAGGCGAAGATGAGAAACATCGATATCGCGATCATCTGCGTGTCATTCCTGCTGGGGTGTCTGCCCAAGGCGGTCTATTGCGTGATCATGCTGCCGCTGCTGTTTATGCCCAAGGACCGCTTTGTTTCAAAGCAGCAGCATACCTTATATATATTGAGCGGCTGTCTGACCGTCGGCGTGCTGGCCTCCACATTCATTCTTCCCAGAATTTTCGGAGGCATGGGAACCGGCGATGTCAGAGGCGGCAGTGAGGTTGATGCGACTGCCCAGACCGCTTATATCAAGGAAAATCCCGGAAAGTTCCTCAATGTATTGTGGTACTTCTTCACCACCACATATCTGAGACCTTCCAATATGCCGATGTATATGGAGAATTATGCCTACCTTGGCGTTGCCTTGAAAAACTATGCGACACCGCTGATTCTGTATGCGGCTGCCTTCCTTGACCGGGACGGACACCGAAGCAAGAATCTTCTGATTTCGCTCTCCTCATTGGCAGGAGTGGCACTGGGAATCCTGATCGTCGCCTTCACATTCTATCTGTCATATACGCCGGTCGGATATCATACGGTTCTGGGATGTCAGTTCAGATATATGCTGCCGATGGTGTTCCCGTTCCTGTATACAATCGGTTCTGACCGTCTGAAAAATCCGCTGAAACCGGAAGTTTTCAACTCCGTTGTGTTCGTGTATATGACTATGAGTTTCATCATCTACACCGGCACTCAGCTGGTTGCTCTGTTCTGATACTGCAGGCCTTCACGGCAGGTGGAGGCCTTTTTGCATGGGGACTGTGTGGGCCGTGTACATTTCCACAAAACGTTTGTTAGTGTATAATGCTTTTGCTAAAGAGGTATCTATGAATCCAAAAAACGCGATTGAAATCAGGAATATGTCAAAGAGCTTCAAGATTCAGTCTGACCGGGCGAAATCTTTGAAGGATATGATTCTGTTTTTCAACCGGAAAAACAAAAAGAGCATCCTTCAGGTGCTCAACAATATCACTGTGGATATTGAAAAAGGTGAAACGGTCGCACTGGTGGGTACCAACGGCAGCGGTAAGTCAACTTTGCTCAAGCTGATGACAAGGATTATATATCCCACCAGCGGCACGGTGGAGACCAATGGAAAACTCACATCGCTTCTTGAACTCGGCGCAGGATTCCATCAGGATTTCACCGGCCGGGAAAACATTTATTTCAACGCATCGATTTTCGGCCTGACCCAGGAAGAGATCGAGAAGAGAATGGATGACATCATCGAATTCTCCGAGCTCGGCCCGTTTATCGATGAACCGATCCGGACGTATTCATCCGGAATGTATATGCGTCTGGCTTTTTCGATTGCGATCAATGTCGATGCGGAAATTCTGCTGATCGATGAAATTCTTGCGGTCGGCGACCAGCATTTCCAGGAGAAATGCTATGCGAAGCTCAGAGAGCTCAAAGCCAGCGACAAAACCATCGTCATCGTTTCGCACAGTCTGGACGTGGTCAAGGATCTGTGCACCAGAGCGATCTGGATCTATAAGGGTGATTTCCGGATGGATGGCGATCCCGCGGTTGTCATTGATCACTATCTGGAACAGCTGGCAATCGACAATCTGGAAAGCAAGCGTCTGGCCATGAAGCAGGGAACCGGAAAGTTCAGCGGCGTCATCAATGTGGATCAGCCCAAAAACTATGAGACGGTGAAACCTGATGAGACTGCGGCGCTGCGCGGATGGAAGATCAGCGATTGCGAAAATGCGGTCTTTAAGATCAGAATCGGCAAAAAGGAAGTCGAGGATATCCGCAATGAAACCCGTGAGGATGTGGTTGAGGCGTTCCTCGAACAGTACAGCGGATTTCTGAATGCGGAAACCACCGGTTTCAATGCGTATTTCAATCCGGCTGATTTCAGGGATGAAATCAGAGACGGACATCTTGAAATCGTGCTGGGATTATATGATCAGAACGGGAATGCCATTACGGAGCGCTACCTTGTTCTGAATGTGCAGGAGTGATATATGTTCAAAGAAATATATGATTACAGAGAACTGCTGAAATCAAATATCAAGAAGGAAATCAGAGGAAAGTACAAAGCCTCTTTTCTCGGCGTTCTCTGGTCGTTTGTGAACCCGCTTCTGCAGGTTCTCGTATATGCGATCGTCTTTCCCTATCTGATCGGCAATCAGGTGGACAACTATGTCGTCTATCTGATCACGGGAATCATTCCGTGGACATTCTTTCATACTGCCATCAACACATGCGGCACATGCATCAAAAACAACGCCGGCATTATCAAGAAAGTCTACTTCCCGCGGATCATTCTTCCCCTGTCGGCCATATTGAGCGGACTGATCAACTTCTTCATCTCATGTCTGATCATTCTGATCTTCTGTGTTGTCTTCGGCGTGGGAATTTCATGGCATATCATATTCGTTCCGCTGATCGCAATCATCCAGGCGGTTTACTCCTTCGGCATCGGCACGGCGCTTGGCGCATGCGATGCTTATGTGCAGGATCTGGAATATATCGTGAACTTCATTCTGCAGCTGGCCTTCTACGGCTCACCGATCGTCTATGAGATTTCACGTTTCAGTTCCGCCGGCATGCTGGCGACATTGATCCGCCTGAATCCGTTTACGCAGATTATCAATGCATACCGTGACTGTTTCCTGTATCATCAGGTGCCCGATTTTGAAGCGCTGGGCATTCTGAGTCTGATTGCACTGGCGGTGGCGATGATCGGCACATTGATCTTCAACAAACTCGAAAAAGGATTTGCGGAGCAGTTCTGATATGGAAAACCGGAAGATTTCAGTCTGTATGGCGACATACAACGGGGAAAAATACATTCTGGAACAGCTGCAGTCCATTCTGAAACAGCTGAAACCGGAAGATGAGGTCATCATCTCCGATGATGGTTCAACCGATTCCACCCTGTATATCATTGAAGCGCTCAATGATCCCAGAATTCATATCTATATGAATGAAAAGGAACACGGCTACACAAAGAATTTCGAAAACGCCCTGAATCACGCGGCCGGAGACATCATCTTCATCAGTGATCAGGATGATGTGTGGACGGATGACAAAGTCAAAGTCATGTGCGAAGCCCTCAAAGGAAAAAAGCTCGCCGTGCATGACGCATTTGTGACCGATGAAAACCTCGGTGTGAAAATCCCGTCTTTCTTTGAACATTACGGAATCAGACAGGGATTTCTGAGAACATTGCTTTATACCAGATACACCGGTGCGTGCATGGCGATGAAACGGGAGTTCATGGAACTCTCATTGCCGTTTCCTGAGAATCAGCAGCTGTGCCCGTATGATTACTGGTTTGCATATCTGGGCGAATATCTGAAGGAAGCTGTACTTGTGCATGTTCCTCTGATCTATTACCGCAGACACGAGAATACCGCTCTGCATGCCGGAGAATACAGCACAAGAAGTCTCCGTGAAAAAATCGAAACGCGGATTTACTGTCTGCGTGAGCTTCAAAAACGTTTGAGAGAGAGAAAAGCAGTATGAGAAAACTGTACCATAACCTGGAATATATCAATATCAGCCAGGGCAAAATGAGACTGTACGGATGGGCTGCCGGAGCCGAACCGGATCAGAAGGTGGACTTCGCGGTCATGGACAGCGATGATCACAACATTCCGTACAAGATGAAAACCGTGAACAGACCTGATGTGACAAGAAAGGTCTATCACATCAAAAGCACGATCAGATTCGGCTTTGTGATTGAATTCGAAGCACAGAACGATCAGGTTTACAGGCTGAAGATCAGCAGCGGGGAAGACACCAAAATTTATACACTCACCGCTCAGCTGATTGCCTATCTCAGTGTCCGCAACAATGTTCAGAGCACCTGGAGCAGAATCAGAAACATTCACCTGCTGCTGGAAAAACGTTCCACCACAAACTATTCCACTTTCCGGCAGATTCTGCAGATGCAGGAGAAAAAGGTCAAAAGGGAAAAGCTTGAACTTCATCCGGACTCCCCGCTGTTTTCAATTGTGATCCCGCTGTATGCGACTCCGGAAAGATATCTGAGAGAACTGATTGAAAGCATCGAGAAACAGACCTATCAGAAA
>CACWLH010000099.1 GCA_902761625.1 uncultured Erysipelotrichaceae bacterium | reverse complement strand
ATATTAAAAAAAAAAAAAAAAACAACTGGTGTCGGATTTCCGACAGATAAAAGGAGGCAATTATGGATTTCTACGGATTTTATACCGGAACTGAGTTTGAAGCTTATAAATTCCTCGGCCATCATTTCACGGAAAACGGCGTTCTTTTCCGGGTTTATGCCCCGGCGGCGCAGAAGGTCTGCCTGATCGGACAGTTCAATTCCTGGCAGGAACAGGAAATGAAGCGCATCCATGACGGACAGTTCTTTGAATGTTATAACAGCGATGCGAAAAACGGCGATCTTTACAAATTCCGCATCTACCGCAAGGACGGAACTTTCATCGATCATTGCGATCCCTATGCCTTCCATTCCGAACTGCGCCCGGGCACCGCTTCCGCTGTCTTTGACATGAGTCAGTATCAGTTCTCCGACAAGGCGTGGTTAAAGAGCAGAACCACCCGTATGAATGAGCCGCTGAATATCTATGAGCTTCATTTCGGCTCCTGGAGAATGAACGGGGACAAATGGTACAGATATGATGAGCTGGGCGATATTCTGATTCCTTATCTGAAACAGCAGGGCTACAACTATATCGAGCTGATGCCGCTGAACGAATATCCTTCCGATGAGTCATGGGGCTATCAGGCAACCGGCTTTTACAGTGCGACCTCACGCTATGGCACACCTGATCAGCTGAGAAAGTTCATCGATCAGTGCCATCAGAACGGCATCGGTGTCATCCTTGACATTGTCACGGTGCATTTTGCGGTCAATGACTATGCCCTGTGGAATTTCGACGGCACAAGTTTATATGAATATCCCAACAGTGCGGTCGGATACAGTGAGTGGGGCTCCTGCAACTTCATGCATTCAAGAGGGGATGTATGTTCCTTCCTGCAGTCCGCTTCCTATTTCTGGCTGGAGGAATATCATTTCGACGGTCTGAGAATGGACGCGGTCGGCAATCTCATCTACTGGCAGGGCAATCAGGCAAGAGGTGAAAACAGGGATGCGATCCGCTTCCTGCAGAATATGAATGCAGGTCTGAAGCAGAGAAAACCTGACTGCATTCTTGCGGCGG
Organism: uncultured Erysipelotrichaceae bacterium; assembly: GCA_902761625.1. Classification (GTDB taxonomy): domain Bacteria; phylum Bacillota_I; class Bacilli_A; order Erysipelotrichales; family Erysipelotrichaceae; genus Bulleidia. The sequence continues at coordinate 4,606 of CACWLH010000099.1, read as the reverse complement.
AGGATTCCACCGCTTATCCTAATGTGTGCAAACCTGCAAAAGAAGGCGGTCTCGGCTTTGATTACAAATGGGATATGGGCTGGATGAATGACACCCTGAATTATTTCAGACTCGAAACACGCTACCGCCGTGAGAATTACCACAAGCTGACTTTCTCCATGGCTTATTTCTATAATGAACGTTTCCTTCTGCCCCTTTCCCATGATGAGGTGGTCCATGGCAAGGCAACCATCCTGCAGAAGATGGGCTGTGAATATGAAAAGAAATTCGGCATGGGCAGAGCGCTGTACATGTATATGTACACACATCCCGGCAAGAAGCTGCTGTTCATGGGCAGTGAATTCGGCCAGCTCAGAGAGTGGGATGAGAAGCGCGAGCAGGACTGGGATATGCTGAAATATCCGCTCCATGACAGCTTCCGCGATTATATGGCCCGCTTGAGCCATCTCTATCTGGCGCATCCCGCCTTATGGAAACATGATTATGAGCGCATCGGCTTTGAATGGAAAGAAGCGGACATGGTCAATGAGTGTGTCTATGCCTATTACAGAAAGAGTGAGGAGGAGACCATCTTCACCATTCTGAACCTTTCCGGCGCACCGAAGAGATATACGCTTTCAAAGATGCAGGGAAAGCAGCTTGAACTTCTTCTGGATTCGGATGATGAAACATTCAGCGGCTCCTCAAAAGTGCTTCCGTTGCTCAATCCGGATGACAACGGAGCGATCTTCATGGATCTGCCGGCATGCAGCGGCAGGATGTATCTGGTGAAGGAAGTGAAGGAGGAAGCACCGAAGAAAAAGCGCGGCAGACCTGCGAAAAACGCAAAATAAATCAAAAGGGCGCGCTGACGCCCTTTTGACTTGGGGGGAAAGGTAAGCAAAAGCCGGTGCCATTGTGTCTGACAATGACATTCCGGCTAGTTCAGGATTGTGATGTGAGGATGGGGTTTTTGAGGTATATCACTGTAATCACTGTTTTCAAGAATCATATCCGCCATCACGATCATATATTCAATAAGCATTTCCGGGGTCTCAGGACGTCTGCCAAACACATCCTCCACAAGATCCTGTGTTCTGATCCATTTGTCCATATGAATTGTCCTTTCTGATGATTGATCGGGTGGAACATGTGGTACTATTTTAAACGGTATTGTTTGGTCGTCTATATTATGACATTTAAACTAAAAGTGTCATATAACTGAATTGTGAAATTTTTGTGAGCTTATGCACAAGTGGTGACAAAATAGGAGACTGTATGGATCTTGACAGCATGGAACTGGTTGAATACACCGACGAACACGGCAAAGTGAGGATGTTTGTGGTGGACGGGGCAATGCAGAGCGCCACATACATTGATCAGAATATGCGCAATGAGCTGAATTTTGAATACATGCAGGCATTCGCAAAGCTCAGTGAGTATCATCCAAAACCGCAGCGGGTATTGATGATCGGAGCAGGCATGTTCTCCTATCCGAAATATCTGATCGCCCATGATCCGGATGTGTGCGTGGATGCGCTGGATCCGGATGAGGAGGTGTTCGATTATGCATGTTCATACTTCTATCTGGATGAGCTGATCCGTGATTATGATCTGGAAAACAATGACCGGCTGAATTTCTATCCTGACTTCGGACGGACCTTTCTCGAGCACACGGATCAGAAATATGACATCATCATCAATGACGCCTTCGACGGCTTCGCACCGGCCACGGACCTTTGCACAGTTGAAGCATCCAGGCTGATTCATGATCATCTGAAACAGGGCGGCATGTATCTCTGCAATGTGCCGGGCTTCACGGATATCGAGACAGGGGACTTTGTATGCGGCATCATGAAAACCCTGAAAGAGGTGTTCCCTTATGTTCATGCGGCCAGGGCAAAGAAAACCTCATCCGAGTCCAATTCAATGAACTACATTGTCATTGCCTCGGACACCCTTGAAACCATCGCGGAAGCGGTTGATGTGCCGTATGCACAGGCGCCGGTTTTTAAGGATGATGACCCGGACGCAATTGAAGTTACCATCAACTGGTACTGAGACAGGCGCAAGCCTGTTTTTTCTTTCATGAAAAAGACTTTCTTCCGTTTTCATAATTGCTGAAAAGAATTAACTCAGAAGCCATGAAGACATCGGAAACGGCGCCGGTGTCCGTCTTTTTGAGTGCTGAAACGTTTGAGGGAATACTATAATAGATGTAAAGAAACACCTGTTTTGAACATACATCATTGAATACGGAGGAAACAGAACATGACACATCATGAAGACGGAAAGATGTGGGCTCTTGTCAAGGAGAAGCGTGAGCGCGGCCTTTGGATGAAAAGAGTCCCGATTCCCCCGGTCGGAACCAACGATGTGAAGATCAAGATCCGCAAGACGGCGATCTGCGGAACCGATGTCCACATCTATGAATGGAACCGCTGGGCCCAGAACACCATCGCCACCGGTCTGACCATCGGCCACGAATATGTCGGCGAAATCGTTGAAGTCGGTGCCGGCGTGCGCGGTTTCAAGGTCGGCGACCTGGTCAGCGGTGAGGGACATATCACCTGCGGCAAGTGCCGCAACTGTCTGGAAGGACACAAGGAAAACTGCCGCAATGCCAAGGGTGTCGGCGTCAACCGCAACGGCGCATTCGCGGAATATCTGGTTATCCCATGGGTCAACGTATGGCCGTGCTCCCCGGATATCCCCGAGGAAATGTATGCCATCTTTGATCCGTTCGGCAATGCGGCGCATACCGCTCTGACCTATGATGTGCTGGGCGAGGATGTGCTGATCACCGGCGCCGGACCGATCGGCTGTATGGCGGCTGCCATCGTGAAGTTTGCCGGGGCAAGAAATGTCGTTGTGACAGACTTCAACCAGTACCGTCTGGATATGGCAAAGAAACTCGGCGCAACCCATGTGGTCAATCTGAATGAGGGAAGGCTGCCTGATCTGATGCCGAAGATCGGCATGACCGAAGGCTTTGACGTGGGTCTTGAAATGTCCGGTTCACAGACCGCTCTCAATGACATGATCCATAATATGAAACACGGCGGCAATATCGCCCTGCTCGGTCTGCAGGACACCGATGCGACGGTGGATCTGGAAACCGTGATTTTCAACGGCCTTGCGCTGAAGGGAATCTATGGCAGAAAGGTCTGGGACACATGGATCAAGATGACAACGATGCTGCAGGCAGGTCTTGATATCTCGCAGATCATCACCCACCACTTCGATGTGCGCGATTATGAAAAGGGCTTTGAGGCGATGATTTCCGGTCAAAGCGGAAAGGTCATTCTTGACTGGCAGCACCTCTATGATGAAAAGGAGCAATAACCATGGAACGCAAGGAAATACTGAAATATTACGCTGATACGGTCACAGGCATCAAAGAGGCGGGCCTGTTCAAGGGCGAACTGCCGATTGTCTCCAGCCAGAGCGCTCATGTGAAACTTTCCGACGGACGCGAAGTGCTGAATATGTGCGCCAACAATTATCTGGGTCTCGGTGACAGTCCGCGTCTGATTGAGGCGGCAAAGAAAACCTATGATGAAAGAGGCTATGGCGTTGCCAGTGTGCGTTTCATCTGCGGCACCCAGGATATCCACAAACAGCTTGAAGCGAAGATCTCATCCTTTCTGAAAACGGATGACACCATTCTCTATTCATCATGCTTCGATGCCAACGGCGGTCTGTTTGAAACGCTGCTCGGAGCTGAGGATGCGGTGATTTCCGATGAGCTCAACCACGCATCCATCATTGACGGCGTGCGTCTTTGCAAAGCAAAGAGATATCGCTATAAGAATAATGATATGGCCGATCTTGAAGCCAAACTGAAAGAGGCCGATGAGGCAGGCGCCCGCATCAAGCTGATCGCCACTGACGGCGTCTTCTCGATGGACGGCATCATCTGCAATCTCAAAGGCATCTGCGATCTGGCTGATCAGTACGAAGCACTGGTCATGGTTGATGATTCCCATGCGGTCGGTTTTGTCGGCAAGCATGGCAGAGGAACATCCGAATACAATGGGGTCGAAGGAAGAGTCGACATCATCACGGGAACCCTCGGCAAAGCTCTTGGCGGCGCAAGCGGCGGCTATACATCAGGCAGAAAGGAAATCATCGATCTGCTGAGACAACGGAGCCGGCCTTATCTCTTCTCCAATTCACTGGCTCCCGCGATTGCCGGCGCCTCCATTGAAATGTTCAACATGCTCGAAGAAAGCACAGCACTCAGAGATCATCTCGAAGACATCACCGTCGGTTACAGAAAGGCGCTTGTGGACAATGGCTTTGATGTGATTCCGGGAACCCATCCGTGTGTGCCTGTCATGTTATATGACGAGGTGAAGACTGCCGAGTTTGCCAGACGCATGGTTGAAAAGGGGGTCTATGTCGTTGCCTTCTCCTATCCGGTTGTGCCAAAGGGCAAGGCAAGAATCCGCACCCAGGTTTCCGCCGCCCACACAAAGGAAGATCTTGAATTCGCAGTGAAGTGCTTCTGCGAAGTCAGAGCCGAAATGGAAGCGGAAGGAAAGTAACAGAGATTCAAATCCGGACCGGCTGAGCTGCCGGTCCTTTTCCATGTCTGAAGAACGCATTCCGACACGGCGTCTTC
>CACWLH010000098.1 GCA_902761625.1 uncultured Erysipelotrichaceae bacterium | reverse complement strand
GAGACATAGTATCTGAGGTTAAAGGATGCCAAAAGATAAAAACTATACTGAAGATGAGCATTTTCTCTCACGAATGTATCTTAAAGAATTCTCAGAAATCAAAAAGAAAGGAAATAAATAGAAGGCATTTGTTTGGCAATATAATATAAAAACAATGCGGCATTCGGAACAGTGAAGGAAGAACAGTTACTGGAATTAAATCTGAAAACACTATGAAACAAGTGTTCTATCGCCTTCGCGATAGAGGATACATAACCCTGATAAAAGGGTACAACTATTGGGTAAAAACGGAACAATTTGACGAATTAGTACAAAGTAGAGATGCTAAAAGGTGATTTCAGCGGATTTGCCAGTGTCCGGATTGATAAGAAAAACAGGATTATTTTCAGCGCTAATGACAACAAGGTAACTGTCATTCAATGCGGTAGGCATTACGATTATAATGAGCGATCGTAAATAAGCTGCTATCATATTCCCTATGGCAACAAATTGGCAACAGAAGGTCAGAAAGGGAAGAGACACAGTATAACTGAGAGAAAAATCCGGCTAAAAGAACACAAAACTTAACTGATATACGTTAAGCAATGCTCTGCCGGTATCGAGACTGAATCAAAAACTGAATAACAAACAGTGGCCGGACATGCGAAAAACCCGCATGAAAAGCCGTTTTTTTATTTCCTGGGAAATCGGATGATCAGTTTTGTACATTCTTTTTTCGTATACTGACATCCAAAAAGCATTGTGAAGTGAATACAATATAAATGTGAAACAACAAGATTCACTCACATGTGAATCCAAGGAGGAAAATCAATGGCACTTACAATTATCAATGAGGCACATCGCTGCCTTCAGTGCAAGGTACCGATGTGCCAGAAGGGATGCCCGATCAGCACCCCGATTCCGCAGATTATCGCCAAGTTCAAAGAAGGCCAGGTCATGGATGCAGGAAAAGATCTGTTCCAGAACAATCCCATGTCCGTCTTCTGCGCAATCGTCTGCGATCACCAGGCACAGTGCGCAGGACATTGTGTTCTCGGCAGAAAGGGCGCTCCGGTACACTTCTATAATATTGAGAAGTTCGTCTCGGATGCTTATCTGGACAGAGTGAAATTCGAAAAGCCTGAAAAGAAGGGAAAGACAGTCGCGGTCCTCGGTGCCGGTCCGGCAGGCCTGACCGCTGCAGTCATTCTGGCACAGAACGGATATGATGTGACCATCTTCGATGACAATGATCATATCGGCGGAATGCTCAGATACGGTATCCCTGAATTCAGACTGCCCAAGGCAATCATCGACAGATATAAGAAACTCATGGACAAGCTGGACATCCAGTACAGACCCAACACCGCAATCGGTGCTGCTCTGACCATTGACAACCTGTTCCGTGACGGCTATGCGTCCGTCTTTGTCGGAACCGGTGTATGGAGACCGAAGACACTTGGAATCGAAGGTGAAAGCCTTCCGCATGTACACTTCGGTATTTCCTATCTGGCAACTCCGGATGCCTTCCAGCTGGGTGAAAATGTGGCGATCATCGGTATGGGCAACGTGGCAATGGATGTCGCAAGAACTGCTCTCAGACATGGCGCGCAAAATGTGACTCTCTATGCACGTTCCAAGAGAATCGCTGCAAGTGAACATGAAATGGATTATGCAAAGCTGGATGGTGCCCAGTTTGAATTCGGACAGGCGATTGAGAAGATCGAACCGGAAGGACCGGTCTTCAAAGTGGCCATCTTCGATGAAAATGACAAGGTCGTCGGTTATGAAGATGAGCTGAACCATGTCAAGGCTGACTCCGTTATTCTCGCTGTTTCACAGGCGCCGAAGAACAAGCTGATCCTGACAACAGCAGGCCTTGAAGGAAATGAAAAGGGCCTTCTGATCACCGATGAAAACTGCATGTGCACCGTACCGGGTGTGTTTGCGGCAGGTGATGTCGTCACAGGTTCCAATACTGTTGTGGCAGCTGCGGCTGAGGCCAAGAAAGCAGCTTATGCCATGATGGAATACATGGAAAAACAATAATCTGAATATGAAAAATCCGGGAAGCATCCGCATCCCGGATTTTTTTCTGGAATTTTTATTTACCTGTGTCCGCCCGGGCCTTTCATCCGTCCGTTGGGACCGCCTCTGTGACCGGTGACGGGTTTCATCTGCCGTTCCATTGTGTTGCGGTAAACCGGCTTTGGTCTGTCCATGCGTATACTTGCTCTGGGTCTCACAGGAATATAACGTTTCTGCGGTTTCGGTGTGAACAGAGGACGGAAGATCCGTTCCAGCAGGGACGGTTTACGGATGGTGCGGTAAGATGTGACCCGGTTGACAATGCCCAGCGCGGCAATCACAGCGGCAGCTTTGGTCATCAATGAGCCATCCGTATTGAACAGGGAACCGGTGGAATTCTTTGTCAGATCAACATAGGTCTGTTTTTCATCCAGCACAGTCACATCCGCGCCGTATTCATAGAACATCTGCGCAATGACGGAAGCTTCCTCCTCGTTCAGATTCTGCGCGATCTGCACCGGAATGGAAGAAAGCAGAGAGGAAGACTGAACAGCCGTATAGCCGAATACATCCTCCAGCAGATTTCTGAGTGTTGTTTTGTCACAGGTACCGGCTGATACGAGAATCAGCTGATATTCGGAAGAAGTGCTCAATGACACCGGAACAGCAGCGGCTGTTTCAAGTGCATTTCCGCAATAAGGACAGAAGTTGGTGCCGGAAGAGATTTCAGCTGTGCAATTCGGACAATACATATCGTTCACCTCGACTTTTTACATTTTCATTGTAAAGATGGCAGATCTGTACTGTGTGATGGCAGTCTGAATCCTTCCGGTCAGTTCTGTGAAGGCATTTGTTTTCTGCTCATTGTCATCATCGCATTGCGGATGGTTCTGATCCGGCTGACAATCGAAGGATGATCATCTTCAAGGAATTCAAGGATGGGAGCCGGATTGACATCGATCAGTTCATCACTGCCCATCTTTTTGAACGTTTCAATCAGCTCCTCACCATAGCCTTCCCTGACCGCATTGAGATCCGCTTCGGTTTCGTTTCTTCTGGAAATATAATTCGAGAAGACACCCGATACAAATGAGAGCGGAGTCAGAACTGCTGAAACATAAGAGAGCAGAAGAACATAATTGTTCACGGTGATGCCGTAGGACTGATTAATCCTTTGTGCAGTTTCATTGACAATGTGTGCATGAGGCAGCAGGAATGTCATCAGAATCAGCAGGATGACAATCGTTCCGTATTCCAGATATTCCGGAAGGATCTTTTTGTGTTTCAGATGTCCCGCCTCATGGGCAAGAACGGCGAGAAGCTCCCGCTCACTGTTTTCATCGAGATAATTGTCCGCGATTCCAAATGCCCTGTACCAGAGAATTCTGAGCATGTACGCATTCTTGCGATTGGATTTTTTCGATTCGTCATAGATTTCAATCCGGCGGATCTTTTTCTTTGCACCTTTGGTCAAAGCCATGATTTTATCACGCAGCTCACCCGGTTCAAGATCGCGGTAGCTGTACTGCATGCGCTGGATGAAATAGGCGATGATGGAAACGGCAAAGAAGAAAACAGCTGCGATGGCGGTGATTGCCGCAACCAATAAGAATGAACGTCCGTATGTGAGCGGCTCACTGACGCTCCAGGATGGGAGTCTGTTCATGATGAAGATCACAAATCCATACAGGGCGGCTGAGCCAAACAGATTGGTGAACACAGAGATGCATTCATCCTTCCAGAAGCTCTTTGGGCTCATCCGGTTCAGTCCGTATTTCTCCTCAATGGTGAAGGTCGCATAATAGGAGCGGGGGACGCTGAGCACAAAGGAAACAAGCTCACTGCTCAGTATCGTTGCCAGAACAATCAGATATTCATTGCCTTTGCCAAGGATCTCCATCCATGCATAATAAGGCGAGTAGATGAAGAAGGCATTGGCCAGAATATTGGTGATTCTTGCGGCTATGAACAGCGGAAGATAATCATGTTCACGGTTCAGAAAATCCCGGTATTTTTCAGGTGTGTATATGTCGCGCACTTCAGAAGGAAGCGGCTTTTTCTGCTGTCTGTCCGTAATGATTCTGCGCCAGATGCGGTATGCATTTCCGCATAGCAGCAAACCGAACAGAAGATGTCTGTAAAACATATGATGAATCCTCCGATTCAGAGCTTTTCAGCGATCTCGCTCATGAGCAGATCAAGATAATCCTGCGAATCCAGCGCCATCGATGTGATGAGTGCATTCTTTTCAGGAAGGACAACGCAATACTGACCGAATTTGCCGGATGCGTAAAAAGCATCTGCCTCTGGATTCAGCCAGAACTGATAGCCATATGCCGGACCGCCGCCCGCGGAGATGTGATTGCGGACTGCATCTGCCAGATAATCTGAAGGGACAATCTGCTTTCCGTTGTACATGCCATGGTTCAGCAGCATTTTCCCGAATGTGCTGATTTCATCAATGGTCACATACAGGCCGTTGGCCGCATGGATATGGCCTTTCGGACATCTGGTCCAGTCAACGCTTCTGATCCCGAGCGGTTCGAAGAATTTCTCATTCATATAATTCAGAAAATCACGTCCGGTTTTCTTTTCGGCAAGAACCGCCGCCATATAGGTGTTGAAGTTGGAGTAAAGGAAACGTTCGCCGTTGGGATGCGGGAAATTCTGCGCAAAGAAATAAGAAACCCAGTCCTGTGTCTGATAACGCAGCGGATCATCGCCGAAGAACATGGCATGTTCCATACCGGAAGTCATTGTGAGCATATCCCTTAACGTCAGGCTTTTCAGAGAAGGGGAAAGATCATCCCGCTGATATTCCGGGAAGGAATCGATCAGCTTCTCATCAAGGGAAAGATAACCTTCATTGATGGCAATGCCGATGCCGCAAGAGACAATGCTTTTGCATAGTGACCACGTGTTCAGTCTTGTCTTTGAATCCAGACGGCTGTAATCCGCAAGCATTTCATCATTCTGAAACACCTGCATATAATTCAGAACAATCCCGCGTTCCTTTATTTTTTCGAAAAATGAGTCAAACATGACAGCACCTCACAATATTAATACGTCACAGTCAGATTATATATGGAAATATACCAGTCTGATCATGCATAGTATTTCTGCAGGACAGACAGGAGAAATCATATGCATTATATACAGCAGGATATCGAAAAAGTGCTGTTCACGGAGGAACAGCTGAGAACCAGGATAAAGGAACTCGGGAAAATAATCGAGAAGGACTATGATGGCCAGAAACTCATCATTGTCGGCATTCTCAAAGGCGCCGGCATCTTTATGAGCGATCTGATCCGGACCATTGAAATGCCCATCCGTACCGACTACATGGTTGTTTCAAGCTACGGCAATGCCACGATCTCCTCAGGTATTGTCCGGATTATCAAAGACCTCGAAACCGACATCGCCGGCTGGAATATTCTAATTGTGGAGGATATTGTGGACACCGGCAGAACACTCAGCTATCTCAAGGAATATCTGCTTAACCGTGGCGCGAGCAGCGTGGAGATCTGCACATTGCTGGATAAGCCGGACCGCAGAGTGAAACCCGTGGATATTGATTCAAAATGTGGCGCAGACCCCTCCTAAAGGCTGAAAGGCTTAGGAGGGGTTAGCCGCTTTTTGGTTTTGTATATATTGTCTTATCATCTTTTACGTTCTGTCAGTAATGTTTCTTCGTATCACTGGTAATACCAGGATGGATGAATGAAATGATAAAAATTTTTTTTGAAATCATGCGAAGATTCTTTGCGGATCCGGTGAATATTATTATCGGGAGCGATCCGATGATTTTCACATCCAGTTATGCCATTGAATTCAGGAACAATCTCAGGGCTGTAAAGAATACAGTCCTTCTTTATCGTGAGGCAGTGGAGTATCTGATTGCACCTGTGAAAGATCATTACGAGGAACTGGAGAAGATCAAAGGTTCCAATTACAGACAGCAGTTCATTGAACGTCTTGTTCACAGTACAAAGAATCATAAAGCTCTTTATGATTTCGATCAGAAGTTCTATAAGTTCCCAAGCTATTTCCGAAGGTCAGCGATCACACATGCGATCGGTGCTGTTTCT
>CACWLH010000097.1 GCA_902761625.1 uncultured Erysipelotrichaceae bacterium | reverse complement strand
CGTTGAGTTCACAGTATTCGTGCACAACTTCACGGATGTTTTCTTCATCATCAACAATTAATATTCTGGTCATAATTCATCTCATTTCTTGGGGACCGCTATGATGTTGTCAGCGATCATGGATCCCTCTTCAGATATTCTACCATTAAAACGGATATATGTTCCACGAAGCAGAATCGCGCCGACCCTGCTGTAGAGCCTTGGCATGACGGCGATATCCATTTCCGCTGTTTCATCGCTCAGCTTCAGAAATGCCATCATCTCACCGCGTTTGGTGCGGTGAAGTTTGACATTTGAGATCAATGCGAATCCGTATACCTTTCCGATCATCGTGGAAATCACGGAAAGAGAAGGTTCTGTGATGTTGTTGCGCTGTCTGATCATGACAATCGGCTGTTCACTCAGACAGAAGCCCAGAGCCGCCTTCTCATTCTCAGCCAGTTCCTCACGATCTTCCTTCAGTCTCAGCGGAACCGGTTTTGACACAAGTCCGAGGTCAATCCGCATCTGATTTCCGCTGCCGACCTGCACAAGCTCGCCATATGCAATTGCTTCATCCAGAGAGGATTTCATCGTTTTTCTGCCAAGTCCGAAACCATCGCATGCGCCGGCATCGATCAATTGTTCAAACACCGGACGGGCGGTTTTATGGATGAGCATTCTCGCCACGAAATCGTAGAAATCGATGTAAGGGCCGTTGTGCTCTCGTTCCGAAATGATATTTCCGGCGGCATGGACACCGACATTCTTCACCATGGACAGCGGCAGCAAGATCATCTGATCGCACAGGATGCATTCATTCAGCGAACGGTTGACATCCGGGTGAAGGATTCTGATGCCTTTGCGGCGGCATTCATCCACATATTGGGAACTGCGGTATTCATCACCGATGACGCTGTTCAAAAGCGCCTGATAGAAATAAAGCGGATAATGCGCTTTGACATATGCGGTCTGATAGGCAACCAGACCATAGGCAACCGCATGCGATTTATTGAAGCCGTATCCGCCAAAGCGGGAGACCAGCTCGAAAAGCTCTTTTGCGATATCCGGATTCACGCCCCTTTTTGCGCATCCTTCCATGAATTCAGAGCGCAGCGCTTCGATCTGTTTCTCATTCTTTTTGGACATCGCCTTGCGCAATACATCCGCCCTGCCCAATGTGAAGCCGGCCGCGATCTGCGCAGTGCTCATCGCCTGTTCCTGGAAAATCATCACACCGTATGTGCTCTTGAGCACCGGCTCCAGCTGTGCAAGCGGATAGCGGATGGAAGAAGGATCCGCCTTGTTGGCGATATAGGCGGGAATGCTTTCCGCACTGGCCGGACGAAACAGCGCCAGTGCCGCCGTCATATCCTCGAAGTTGCCGGGCTTCATGCGCCGCAGCAGGTTTTTCATGCCTTCGGATTCAAACTGGAACACACCGGTGGTATCAGCTTTGGAAAACAGCTCATAGACTTTGGGATCATTGAGCGGAATATCCATGATTCTGAATGACGGTTCATTGACCTGGATCTTTCTGACAATCTCATCGATGATGGTCAGATTGCGCAGACCGAGAAAGTCCATTTTGATCAGTCCGCGCTCTTCCAGATACTCCATTGTATACTGCACTGTCGTAATACCTTCATTGAGTTCAATGGTCGGCACAACATCGCTCAAGGGCACACGTGACATGACAATTCCGGCAGCGTGGGTCGAGGCATGGCGCGGAAGCCCTTCGATCCTTCTGGCAATGGCATAAAGCTTCTGCATGCTTGCCGAGGCATCCACCGCCTGACGTAAGCGCTGATTGGCACGGTAGGCCGACTCCAGCGTCGTTCCGGCACGGCTGCCGATCAGTCTGGTAAGGGTTTCAATATCTCTCTGCATGAATCCGCACACCTTGCCCGCATCGCGAATGGCCGCCTTGGCGCCGAACGTTCCGAACGTGATGATGTTGGCAACATGATCCCTTCCGTATTTCTCAACGACATATTCAATGACTTCCCCTCTTCTGTCATCCGGAATATCCGTATCGATATCAGGCATGCTGACGCGTTCGGGATTCAGGAAGCGTTCAAAAAGAAGATCATATTGAAGCGGATCAATCTGGGTAATGCCAAGACAGTAGGCAACAAGTGAGCCCGCTGCCGAGCCTCTGCCCGGACCGATATAGATTCCCCGGGAGCGGGCATAACGGATAAAGTCATAAACGATCAGGAAATAGTTTTCAAAATGCATACGGCTGATGATATCAAGCTCGTACTGCAGACGCTCGCTATAACGCTGATCTGCATGTCCTTTGAGTCTTTTCTTCAGCCCTGCCGCGCAAAGTGCGGGCAGATATTCCTCTGCGGGAATATCGTTTTTCGTTCTGTAAACAGGCAGATCAGATTTCTCAAGCAGGAAATCACAGCGGCACTGGGCGGCGATTTCGTCGGTTCTTGCAAGATCATCCGGATCATAAAGGGCATTCATTTCATCCGGTGAAAGATAGTGTCTGCCCCTGATCATGGAAAGCGTCGGATCATTGAGATTCGTTCCGTTTCCGATTCCTCTGACAATCCGGTAATCCTCCGCATCCTGTTCATCGAGGTAGCAGATTTTATTGAGGGCCACGGTACGGATATTCAATGACATGCACATTCTCTTCAGAAGCGCATTGCGGTCCTTCCATAAGCGTGCCTCCTGATATGAAAGGGCCATGTCAAAGGGCGGCAGCTCCGCCTTCATCGTCTGCAGTTTTTCATACAGCGCCTCGCTGTTCTGGTTGACGAGTTCGGAATCAGGATACCCCCCTTCGCCATAGGCAATGATGAAACAGTGCGGACTGCACTGAAACAGATCCTGCGGACCGCATTCTTTTTCCGTGCCGTTGAGTCTGGATGACAGACGGATCAGATCCAGATAGCCTGCATTGTCCTTTGCCAACAATACAAAGGGAACACTCATATCGTGATATGCGCAGATGATTTCCATGCCCACAATGGGTCTGACCCCGTACTTCCTGCAGGCATTCAGAAAAGAAGGCACCCCGAACAGCACATTGCGGTCGGTCAGAGCGGTTGCCTCATAACCACATCGGGCAGCTTTTGAAACAAGCTGTTCAATTCTGATTGTACTTTCCAGCAGCGTATAGCAGCTGCGTGTATGCAGATGGATACTCATAGCTATATTTTACAACACCAATCCCTTTTCATCTTTGAACTCTTCTGCGCAAAGTCGTATTCAATGCTTTGCACAGTGCGCATCTGAGAATACTCTTATCACGATATATTGATATTATAACCGATATGTTGCACTATACAATCGCAAACGCAACATATTATTTTTCTTTTTATGATTTCCGCGACCTGACGGATTGTAATTCATTGCTTTGCGCTGATCAGACAAATCTTAATACATATCGGTTCAATGAACGCACAGCCACTGTGAAAATATGTTAGAATAAGCATTGGGTTTTTATGTACCCGAAACGAAACAGAGGTATGTATGGAACAGACAGCAAAACATACAGAAATATTCAATCCTGATACGGCTGATGCGGCTGCCATGAAGAAACGGATCAGACAGCGCAAACGGGTCAGACGTCATAAGACTTATATGAGAATCCTCACCGGATTTCTCGCCCTCGGTGTTGCCATCTATTGTGCAGTCGGATGGTTCGGACTCACTTATGCGAAAAAGCTGCTGAGCACAATGCCGGAGCTTAAAATCAACGATTTCATATCACCTGAATCCAGTAAGATCTACGACGGCAACGGCGATCTGATCACTGAGATCGGCACTTACTACCGCGACAATATTGTTTATTCCCAATGTCCGGAATCGCTTGTGGACGCATTCCTAAGCATTGAGGACTCCCGCTACTTTGAGCATAACGGATTTGACATCCCCCGCTTTTCCAAGGCGGCAATTGAAACGGTCATCAACCACAACACCCAGGGCGGCTCCACCTTCACCATGCAGCTGGTCAAAAACACCTACTTCTCGATCGATTCCGAAGACGGATCATCCCAGGGTGTGGAGCGTGATGCGACTTACGAATACAAGGCACAGCAGATCGTGCTGGCCATGGAGCTGGAACAGTATCTGAACAAAAAACAGATCTTCGAACTCTATGTCAACAAACTGAATTTCGGCGGAAGAATCCGCGGCATTCAGAAAGCATCGGAATATTACTTCGGCAAGAATGTCACCGAGCTGACCCTTCCGGAGTCGGCCATGCTGGCGGGAATCATCAACCTTCCCAACGGCTACAACCCTTATAACTACCTCGAATCAGCGACGGAACGCAGAAACGAAGTGCTCAGACTGATGCTGCAGCACGGTTACATCAACAAGGACGAATATGATCTCGCGATCAGCGTCAAAGTTGAGGACCTGCTGGTCGGCGAAGACAAGCTGAACATCGAAACAACCGCCTATGGCGCATATGTGGATGCCGTCATTGATGAGGTACAGCGGATGACCGGTTTCGATCCGGTCACCACCGGCATGAACATTTACACAGCTCTGAATCCTGAGCTGCAGAACACAATCGAAGCGATTGAAAATGAGGAAACCGATATCCAGTTCACTGATGAGCTGATGCAGATTGCAATCATTTCCGTCAACAACAAGAACGGTGAAATCGCCGGTATCGGCGGCGGACGCTATTATGAGGGCGGCGCCAGACTTCTCAACCGCGCCACCTCGCAATGGAAACAGCCCGGCTCCTCCGTCAAGCCATTCATCTCCTATGCACTCGCATTTGAATATCTAGGCTACTCCATGGATGAGCTGCTTGAAGACAAGCCTTATTCCTACCCGGGCGAAACGAGAATTCTCGTCAATGCGGACGCAAGATACCGCGGCACGGTCACAATCAAGGATGCGGTGGCGAATTCATTGAACATCCCGGCCATTATCACTCTTGAAAAAGTCCAAAACAAAATCGGCGGAGATGCGATCGTTGATTATCTGCAGTCAATGGGAATCAGCAGAGCAGACAAGGAAACATTCCATCTCTCCTACGCAATCGGCGCAAATCAGTTTGAAATGACTCCGAAGGAGCTTGCCGGCGCACATGCCGCAATGATCAACCTCGGCGTATACAACGAACCGCATACAGTCAGATATTGCGAAATCATCGGCGGTGACACATATTATCCGCAGAATCAGAACAAGCGTGTACTGTCATCAGGCAGTGCCTATCTGGTTGATCTGCTGATGAAAAACAACGTCGATGTCCAGATCGCCAATCTGATGAATATTCTTAAAAAATCCTATCCGGTCTATGCGAAAACCGGAACAACCGACTGGGGCCGTGACGGTCTGCAGTACGGTATTCCGGAAGCGGCAATGAAAGACAAATGGATGGTCGCTAGCTCTTCCCAGTATACAAATGCGGTATGGTGCGGATATGACTTTGCGGTTGCGGGCAAAGGCACATACTTCCAGACATGGAAAATGCTGCTGAACATCCCGGGACGCGTCAACCGTCTGCTTCTGGAAACTGAAGAAACATTCACTGATCCAGCCGCTCTTTCCGGTGTGCAGCAGCCCGCCGATGTCACCTATTCAACTTATGTATACGGCACCTCGCCTCATGTGCAGGTCGGTACCGGTCTATACGGCAATTCCGTCACTTCAATGGTTTCCACAACAGGTCTGCAGAATCAGCCGCTGATCAGCGCTGCACAATGCGGAACCGCCTGCCGGATCTCGGCAAATACCACGACCGCAGAAGAGCGAAAAGCGCAGGAAGAGGAGGAAGAAAACGAGGAGAACGATGATGATGATCGTTCAGCTGTCATACCGACTCCGGTGCCTACACCTGTTCCGACGCCTGAGCCAACCACGGAACCTACTCCCGAGCCGACACCCGAACCCACACCTGAGCCGACGCCCGAACCGACGCCTGAACCGACTGTTGAACCGACACCGGTGCCTACACCTGAGCCGACACCTGAGCCCACTCCGGAACTGACACCGGAACCGACTCCGGGTGAGGACGGTGGATCAGAAAATCAGGGTTAACATACGTACCGAAGAAATCAGCAAACATCTGCTGATTTCTTTTTCATATAAAAAATCCGAACCTTCGGATTTTTTAAATTATCCGAACCTTTGATAAATCCGAACCTTTTCTCATATTTGGCTTAAACACTGGGGTTTTAGAATGAAAAGGTTCGGATTTTATTTTCG
>CACWLH010000096.1 GCA_902761625.1 uncultured Erysipelotrichaceae bacterium | reverse complement strand
GACCAGGAAGATCATACAGTCGTAACGTGAGGCCACAGTCGTCCAAGACATCCTCATACTATACGGCTTAACGAGATCAATATACTATTTGGCATCTTTAATTACAACTGCATTTGTTCAGCTTGCGCTGCTCTTTTTGTCGTTTTCTCAAGTAACAATACAAATTGCCGGTTTCATTAGAAAAACCAGAATCATCAGAGATTTTCTTCTCATTGATTCTGGTTATTCTCTTTCAGTCTGTTTTCGTTCAATGCCTTTAGCCTAACTTAGTGACATTGATCGCAATATGAGCGTTTTTAAGAATCCATTCTGTAATCCGGTTGCTTACACAGCAGTTATGATCTTTGTTTCCCATATCCGTAAATGAAACTGAACATGGAAGGGAATGACATCAAAGACATGCGAAGTGTCTGGCTCCCTTTGTATCAAGCCAATGCAGGAAGAATAGTCCTGCTGCTCCAAAGAGAACACAGAGAATGGCAAGATATGCGGCTGCGCCGATCTCATATGCGATAAACAGCCAGACTCCGGCCATTGCCAGAGATATAATCCATGTGCCGAAGATGATGATCATGACGCTGCCGTTCTGCTTGATCACGGACAGTTCATTGACCCAATGCAGATTTGCCATGCGCAAACCGAGATACATGCCGAACATTGTGGAGAAGAAGACAAACGTAAGCACAGTCAATACGCAAAGCACCTTAACGACAAGCGGCGCATTGACGAAGATCATGGATGCGATTATGGCAAATGCGGCCGGAACGCCGGCAAGGATCAGCTGAACACTTGCCTTGGCACGAAGCACTGATTTTGCGCTGACAGGCAGAGACTGGGGAATCCAGATGCTTTTGCCTTCCATTGAAACAGAAGGAACAGCCATATCGATCATTGATGTCATCATGCAGATCATCACACAGATCAGAACGGCTGAACTGTTCGGAGCGTGGACAAACACCATATCAAGTACCGTGACAACGGCATCGCCTTTCATCAGCATCAATATGCCGATGACAGGAAGCATTAGAATACCCAGACCGCAATTGAGCATATAATTCGCGCTGGAAGCGAATCTGCTGAATTCCTTTCCCAATAAAGCGCCGAAGGGACTTCTCATTCTGACTTTCTTTTCCCGGTAGACTTTCTTCTGACCGGTGCCGGTATCGGCTGCGATTGAGAAGAACGTACGTGAAATCACAACCCATACCAGTGCGCATAAAGCTATGGAAACCGCTAAGAAGATCAGAGCTGAAACAAGATTGCCTTCTCCGATTGTGCCGAAGAGATAAAGGATATAAGCGGATCCTTTGATCTCATTGCCATATGCCACGGCATTGACCAGAAGATCATTGAGCATATCATTGGCTTTGGAATAGAAGTAATAATAGGCGCCGAAGAATACCAGTGCGCCAAGCACAGTGACAAAGCTTTTGTTTTTAAAGCGCTGGCTGAGTTTGGCAACTGCCCATCCCAGGATGCACGACATCAGCATCACCGCCAATGTGACAATGATGATCAATAAGATTCCGCCCAATAAGCGCAGCGGCGTAAAGCCTGCGGTGATCAGATACACAACTACTGCGGGAATTAAAGCGATCGCCGAATACATAGCGCCCATGATATAGACATTCATCAGTCTTGCGATGATGATCGTATTCACCGGAATCGGAAGGGATAACAGCAGATCATTGTCTTTTGCAAGATACAGACCCGCATAGGTATTGAACACACTGCCGAATGTGCCAAGCAAAGCGGCAACCAGTCCCATGAGAAGGAAATACAGCCATCCCACATCTGTTGACACCATCGGTTCGCAAAGATTGATGGAAAGAATGGTGAACAGTCCGCCAAGCACGCCGAAGACAACCACGATGAAGAATATGAACCATAAGGCAATCTGCCATTTCGGACGCATCTTACCTTTCTTCTCATCAAAGACATACATTTTAAACAGTTCCAGGAACTGTTTTTTCAGAAGGAGTCCCAGCATTATTCTTCCTCCAGTTCAAGGAAGACTTCTTCCAGACTGTCATCTCCTTTGACTTCTTCCATCGTTCCGACTTTGACAAGCTTTCCCTGTTTGATGATGGCCACTTTATCGCAGAGCTTTTCCGCCACTTCCAGTACATGCGTGGAGAAGAAGATCGCTCCGCCTTTGTCGCAATGTTCGCGCATCATCTGTTTGAGCAGATGGGAAGCCTTGGGATCAAGACCTACAAACGGCTCATCCATGATGATCAGTTTCGGTTCATGAATCAAAGCGGAGATCAGGGCCAGCTTCTGTTTCATACCGTGCGAATAGGCGGAGATGGGCTGGGCAAGAGAACCGGTCAGTTCAAAGGTGTCCGCATATTTCCGGATTCTCTGCTGATGATCATCAGATGAAATCCCGAAAATATCTGCAATGAAATTCAGATATCCGATCCCGCTCATGAATTCATATAAATCAGGATTGTCCGGTATATAGGCAAGATCCTTTTTGCATGTGACAGGATCGGTCTTGATGGAATGACCATTGATTGTAATCTCACCATTATCAAATGGAAGGATACCGACTGCGCTTTTGAGTGTGGTGCTTTTGCCGGCGCCGTTATGGCCGATAAAGCCGAAGATCTCACCGGGCTGAATATGCAGGGTCAGATCATCGACCGCTTTGGTGTTTCCGTATGTTTTGGTAAGATGTTCAATTTTCAGCATATGATTGCCTCTCTTTCATCTGAATCATCTGATCATTTTGGCAAAAGGAAATGACATGAATCAGATACCGTTATTTCTGTGCCATTCAGCCTTATGCCTCTATAACGAATTATACATGCGTACCAGCTGATCGGACAGGTTTAAACAAGTATTTGCAGATTCCTTACCTGGACCGTAATTGGTTCAGAACTGATCTTTATCATAAGAAAACCGCCCATATCGCAATGATATGAGCGGTCATTCAGTTCATTCCTTTTTTCATCAGCTCTTCAGTCTTTCCATGAGTGCAAAGCCGGCTGAACATTCATTCAGTCAATGTGTTTTGCCGGGTACCCAGACACCGTTGGCATCGACGTAATACTTTCCGCCGTCAACCCATGCACTGCGAGCCATGACGCCATCCTGATCCAGCCAGTAGTTTCCTTCCCAGGCCTTTCTCTTCATGGAACCGTCATTGTTGTAAAAGAACCATGTGTAATCGTCTTCGGAATACCATCCGGTGACCATGTATCCCTGATCGTCAAACTGATATGTTTCACCCTGAATGTAATATGCATAATTTTTTGCATATCCATCCGCGCCAAGATCATACCACCAGCCTTTGGAAGTCTTTTTCCAGCCGCCGGACTTCAATCCGTTTTTGTCGACATAGGCATCGGAATTGATGCCGATCCATGTGCTGTGATACATATATCCGTATTTACCCAGATAGTATCCGTCAACCCACTGGTTCTGTCTCATGGCGCCGTCATTGCCAAGGTAATACCAATAGCCTTCATCTTCATACCAGCCCGTGCGCATGTATCCGTTTTTGTCGAAGAAGTAAAGACCACGGTCGATTTCATACAGACCGTCGGCGGCATATGTGCCATCACCCAGATCGAACCACCAGCCATAGGCATCTTTGTGCCAGCCGGTATTTCTGACACCTGCAGAAGCTATCCAGTTTCCGGCTGAATCGACATAATATCTGTAATTGTCGACCCATGCGTCTCTTTCCAGAAAGCCCAGCGTATTGACCCATTGATTGCCGATCCATTGGCATGAGCCAAGCGAACCGTCGGGATTGAAATAATACAGCTCGGTATCATCGGAACCCGGTCTTGTATGCCATCCGGTGACCATATATCCGGTTTCATCAAAACAATAGGTCTTTCCGTCGATCTCTAAAAACACATCGGTGAGATAAGAGCCGTTATCGAATTCATACCACCATCCATAGCCGTCATGTTTCCAGCTGGATGCGGCATTGACCGGTGTCACGCATACTCCCAGCATCGATACTACCGCGAGCGCCGTTATCAATTTCCTGATCATCTTTCTCCTTTCCCCATCTATGATCATGGTCTGTCATACATATTCACCGGATATCCCTGACAGTCATGGAAGATCCAGAAAAACGGCACATGAATATCCATGGATGTGCTCATCCATCCGTTTTATTCCGGATCTGACTGTTTTGAAGAATCGCCCTCATGCCTGGGGGTATCTTCGGATGATCGGTGAAAATATGATCTCTGAATTCATCATAAGCGAAAAACAGATCCCCATCAACTGACTGAAAGGGCGGTTTTGTAACAGAACGGATGCGTCATCAGCTGCGGAATTGATCATGTTGGAATTCTGCGAGCTGTCTGCGGACTTGTTCAGCCTGCTCACTTTGATCCGTTATCCTGACAAGTTTTCCATTTTCAAAGGAAAACTCAATCACCTTTCTGTATGCGTAATAGCACTGTGTTCCCATGTTGGCAAAGAATTTACTGATGAGATTTGTCCCGGCAAGAATCTTTCCGGTATATAAAACCGGCAGTCCGATCTTCTTATAAAGAGCGCCAAAATCATTGAACTTTGGTGATACACCGTTCAGGGGCGGATATTTTCCATCCCTTGTACAGATCATCAGATCATTAAGATACAGCAATCCATCCTGAATCTCATATTCACAGTTATATCCTCTCAAACATAAACTGGTGATCGGTGCTGTGGTCATATGATAATCATCGGGGTGGAAGAGAATCGTGGCTGTTGATGAAATGATTCTGAAACTGTCATCACCGTAAATAATACTGTCCTGTACCTGTGCCGGCATTTTGGTTTCCTCCTGATCTTTGTTGATTTCTGATTCTATTATTATGGAAAGAACGGATGACTATATTTTCGTGTTCAGATGAATCGGAAAACAGGCAGGGAATATGAAAACAGATCCTCACTCATAAATGAGTAGGGATCCTGGAAGTGCATATTGGCAGTCTGTTTCTTGACTGCAATCTGTGCACGGCTTATCTAACACTCAATGCTTATTCTTCCAGCCACCAGCACTTTGTCTCATAATCCAGTGAAAAACTGTCATGGATGAAGTCGGCGGCATGTTCTGCTTCATAGATCCGGTTGCAAGGGTTTTGTTCAATCTCCTTACGGATCTTTTCAGCGATATCACTGTGATCCGCTGTGCTGACAAGCTTTCCGTTTTCAAAGGTAAACTCAATCAGCTTTTTATATCCATAAGGCTGCTGAAATCCCATGTGAATATAGTAATCAGTGATGAAATCAGCACCGCCAAGGATTTTTCCGCTGTATGAAACCGGCAGTCCGAGCTTTTCGTATACAGCTTCATATCCGTAATCCTCAGCGGATACACCATTCAGCACAGGATATTTATCATTCATTGTTTTGATAGTGAGCTGATCAAGATATAACGATCCATCCTGAATCTTATATACACACCAATGACCTCTCCAGCATGCGCTGCTGAGCGGCAGCGTGTACATGCCGCAATCTTTGGGATTGAAGGGAATCCAGTGTGAATATGCAACGATACTGAGAGGGTTATCATCCATAACAATACGGTCAGGAATCTGTGATGTCATTTTGTCTTCCTCCTTATTTCTATCTTTATTATCAAAGAAGGAATTGATGTCTTTTTTTGCACGTTCAGATGAAAGAATGAAGAAGCTCTCTTCATCTTGAAAGGGATCAGAGTGGGTTCTTCCATTTATTCGGGAAGAATACATTGTAAACAAGCATGCCGTACTAAGCTTCTTGTGATGAACAGATGGTGATATCGTATTCTCCGGCATGTTTCGCAATGAAAGGAAAAGGGATGCCATTATCATATTTGCGATTGATCATGAACTGTCCTGTGAAGATACAAATCTGCTGCTGGATCAGTTCAATGAGAAACCTCTGGAGTAATAACAGATGATATATATACAAACGCCGGATCTCTCTGACCGACGTTTTTTCCTTTCATTCGAATAAAGAACTTAAGCTGGCGCACAAACCGGGATATGATCTATGCTGACATTATCAGCAATTGAATGATTGTATATTTGAACACATGGACTTATCTTTCCCTTTTGACAGTTGCTTTATTTCGAACCCAATATCAGAATTATAGAAAAAAGTCTTTAGGTAATATGTCAAGAGATATTAAATAAGGACTTTTAAAGAGTTCTTTGAAAAAGCGCATGACAAAAACAACTTTTCAGTGAAAAGCG
>CACWLH010000095.1 GCA_902761625.1 uncultured Erysipelotrichaceae bacterium | reverse complement strand
GCTTTCAAGTTTGGAAAGGGATCTGGCTGTGATGACGGCATTGTCGCCGTGTGAGAGCACCGCTCTGGCAATACCTTCGCCGATACCGCCTGCGCTGGCACCTGTGATAATCCATGTTCTGCTCATAATTTTTTTCTCCTTAAATCTTTTTTTCCAGACTGAGTCTGTCTGTGATTCTGACAACATAATTATAATAGGTTTCCGGTTCTTCCAGCTGTTTGATGAGTACCTCATCCACTGTGTTCAGACTGCGTACTTTATGAAGAATATCTTCTTTTGTCATCGGATATTCCGCCGTGCCTGAAGGCTGAAAGCTGCTGAGTGTATCGATCCTGTTTTTTGTCCGGATCATAACGGAGGCTGACTGATCATTCATGTTCTGATCTTCTTCAATCCGGATTTTTGAAATCAGTTCCCTTTCCGCTTCACTGAGTGTCAGGTGTTCCGAAAGCGGTATGCAGAGGGATTCAGGATCAAGAATCGCCTTTGCCGTGATGTAAGGCAGTGAAACAAATCCTTCATACATGGTTTTCGGGAAAGGATTTGCGCCAAGCTGTGCGCATCGTTTTGAAACGGTGCAGATCACCTCTTCAATATCTCTGTATTCTCTCTTTTCTCTGAAACAGCTGATCAGTCCATAAGATATAAAACTGTACGGATAAGGTTTGCATGACGTCTTCAGTGAGATGAATTCCGTTCCGAGCGACTGCAGAGCTTTTTCAATATCCGCATCCGGATCGATACATGCGATCAGACCGTTTGTTCCGTCCAGTGCAGAGGAGCTGCAGGTGAATCCGCTTGCGCTCATCATTGCCGCGTCATAGCCGTTTTTTGCGGCGAAGGCAGGAATATAGCTGCCTGCCATGGAACCGTGTGTCCCACGGTTTCCGGATGCCGTTGAGGCCGCAAGAGCCATTGCGTTTTCCATCTGCTTAGCATTGAATTTCAGAAGTCTGGCGACAGCTGCCGCAGCGCCGATGACGCCGGCGATCCCGGTTGTATACCAGCCTGAGGAGCCATGAGAGAAGAGCGCCCGTGCGCATCTGCACTCCGTTTCCATGCCGATACACAATGCATCAAGCAGTTCTTTGAGTGTTGTTTCCTGTTTTCTGATCACTGCGCAAATGGCGGCAGCGACAGGACCGCAGGGATGGGTTGTTGTTTCAAAATGAATATCATCATATGCCTGAATTGCAGAGCTGAAACAATCGATCGCAGCGCAGTCCGAGGGACGCAGGGTTTCGTTTCTGCCCAAAGGCAGATAGTTTCCTGTGCCTTCTTGTGCCATGAATTCAGCCAGGATATCAGCTGCGTTTTCATGTGCTCCTGACATTGCCGCAGAAATCCAGTTCAGAAAATACAAGGCATAGGTTTCAGGAGAGGAAGCTCCCCCTTCAGCCGCAAACTCCGCAAGTTTTCTGATCAATGTGCTGCGTGCCATCAGAGTTTAACCGGATAGATTGCCGCAAGACCGCCGTCAACCAGAATTTCAACTCCGTTGATATAGGATGATTCATCGCTTCCCAGGAATACCGCACAGTTTGCAATATCGGACACATGACCCACACGCGCTGCCGGAATCAGTGTTGCCCGGTATGCACGTCTTTCCATTTCTTCCTGTTCGCTTCTGCCGAGTTCCTTTCCGGCCGCATCTGTCGGAATGATACCCGGAGCGATTGCATTGACACGGATCTTTCTGTCACGCAGTTCATTGGTCCATGTGTGAATGAATGACTTTTCCGCACTCTTGGCGGCGATATAAAGACTGAAGTCCTTTAAGCCAAGAGACGCAGTCACACTTGTATTGAGAATGATTGTGGACCCTTCATTCATAAGCGGCAGGCATGCCTGAACGGTGAAATAGGGCCCGAGCACATTTGTATGCATGACACGGTCAAACTCATCTGCTGTGATTTCGGTGAGCGGAATATATCTGCCGACGCCTGCATTGCAGATGACGATATCAACGCTTCCTCTTTCATTTCTGATTTTGTCTGCCACTTTCAGCATGTCTTCCTTCACAGCCACATCCGCAGCCATATAGCCGCAGTTGCTTCCGATCTTTTCAGCTGCTTCCTGAAGTTTGTTTTCACGTCTTCCGGTGATATAAACATAAGCGCCTTCGGCAGCGTACATCCTTGCGATTTCAAGACCGATGCCGGTGCCTCCGCCTGTGATCAATGCTGTTTTTCCTTCGAGTCTCATATTCAGCGTTCTCCTTACGCTTATATGATAGCTGCCTGTCATACTCATAAGAAGCCATGAATTCGGAAATCAGTGTATACCTGATGGTATATACAAATGCTGAAATAAAAGAGACTCAGTGCTGTCTGCATCAGCCGGACGGTCAGCACTGAGTCAATGGAGAGACAATTTTAAATTATGTTTGTCGAATAGTATCCGTAGATGAATAGCCTTATTTTTTGAAAATTTCTGATTCCCCCAGAATCACAATCGGATGCCCGGATTCCTGCATCTGCAATGCTTTTTTTACTTTGGAGCCATAATTGCCGTATGCC
Source organism: uncultured Erysipelotrichaceae bacterium (assembly GCA_902761625.1). Lineage (GTDB taxonomy): Bacteria > Bacillota_I > Bacilli_A > Erysipelotrichales > Erysipelotrichaceae > Bulleidia. The sequence goes on along the minus strand of CACWLH010000095.1, from coordinate 3,681 downwards.
CATTGCGAGTTGCCTTCTCCGCCAACAACCAGTACATCTGTTTTCTTGGTTACGGAATTAACCGGAATGCCACCCATCTCAGTAATCAGTTTTTCAATTTCCGCTTTTGATCCGTTTACAAAATTGCCGCTAAGACAGACTGTTTTCCCTTCAAAGGAAACTGAATCTTTCTGTGTAACACTAAGCGGATCAGTAAACCGTTGGAAGATTTCTTTCAGATTCTTTTCCTCGTCTTCTGTAACCTTTCCATCCGACATAACCTTTTCAATAGCTTCAAAAATACCATCGAATGGATAATTTCCTCTTAATGATTCATTTTCATGCATCCACGTCCGGAGACTGATCATTTCATCTTCTCCGATTTCTGAATCCGCAAGAATTCCGTTGATCATTCCCTTCAGTGTATTCAGAGCAATCGTAGTATCAGCATATTTTTTACCCTTATGCTCACAGGCCATTTTATGGATCATTAATAGGGCCCATTCAGCAACTGATTCAGTTTCGAGAATATGATCAACGATTAATAATACTTCCTTGAACACTTCATACTTTTTTTGATGTTCATGGTCTTCACGCCACCTGCGGATAGCCTGGAGTTCACTGGAGTCTACATTCCCATCGGAACTGATTCCGAACAGAATTCCATCTAAATCAAATAAAGCTTTGCCAAGTTCATTTTCGTCTGCTTTAAGCCTTGCTGTTCCAAACCAGTACGTTTCTTCCTGGCTTGAAATATCCGGAATGTATTTTTCGGCTAGATGATAGAGATCGCAGCATGCCCGGGTATCGCACATTGCATCATGATGTTGATCCAGAGAGATTCCATAATACCCGCACAGTTCGTTAAGCTTTCGCGAATCCGGACACCCGGGGAGCCATGACGCAAGTGTCATTGTATCTGCATAAGAGACTGCATCCATCTGAATATCATAGTATTGCAGCACCTTATCCAGAACATTCAAGTCAAACCGGGTATTATGCCCGACCACAAGCGATGTTTCAAATAATGGCCGTATCTTCTGAAATACATCCGGAAATATCGGTGCATCTTTTACCATATCTTCAGTTATTCCATGCACGGCAATTGTCCTTTCTGAGAATGGACTTTGAGGATTGATGTACCAGCTGTCTGCAAACACTTCCTTGCCGTCTTCTTCATAAATCACTGCCAGCTGGCAGATACGATCATTTCTCTGATTATTTGTTTCCACATCGAAAAACAAAGTTTTATTCATTTGATTTCCGCCTCCTTTTGATCAGCACAACATGTGAGCCCGTTTCATTCAGATCTTTCAACATTATTATTTACAGGAAAGTGTGAATATCTTTCGGATTTGTTGGTAATTTACGTCTGTTATTGCTCTTCCGAACCCTCGTCCTCATCAAATTCAAACGATTGCTCAATAAAGTTCGGTTTCTGCATTTCAGCAAAATAATCGCCATGAATTCTGATCGTGTCTTCAATTCCATTACCTGTATAGTCACCATATACCAGTCATATTCTTTCCCGTTCCTCTTGAACTTCTCAGCATTAAAATTGATAACAGAGAACGGAGAATCACCGATATGATATGGATGTTTATAGTAGACAAGTGCTTTTGTAACAGGCAGCTTGACAAGCCTGCGCAGTTTTTTCTGCTCTTCAATGTACTCCGCCTCATCCGCAACAAAGAAAACTTCATGACTATCTGATCCGTGACAGTATGAAAGTAATGACAAGTAATATGACACCTGCTCTTCATCCACTTGCTATAATATTCTCGGCCACAATCGGAGGTAAGAAAAATGCATTATTCAGGTGTTGTATACAGACCGCCCTATGAAGCAAACTCTCTTCTGCTGGAAGTGACACACGGATGCAGCCACAACAAGTGCACATTCTGTTCGATGTATCCGGATGTCCAGTTTGCTGTATGCCCGTTCGAACAGATTGAAGAAGATATTGATGAAGCATCTGTTTATTATCCGAATGTAACGAGAGTATTTCTGGAACACGGTGATGCATTTGTTCTGTCCGCAGAGCGTCTGCTGAAGATTGCAGATCTGATTCATCAGAAGCTTCCTGAAGTGAAAACCATTGCGATGTATGCCTCGATTCAGAACATTAAAAGCAAGACAGATGATGAATTAATAAGGCTGGCGGATGCCGGTATCGGCGGACTGGATATCGGTGTGGAAAGCGGACTGGATGAAGCTCTTGCATTTATGAACAAAGGCCATACAGCGACAGAAGCACGTGAACAATTGCTGAGATTGAGAAAAGCAGGCATAGATTACAGCTTCAATGCAATCCTTGGCTGTGCAGGCTCTGATCTGTGGAAAGAAAATGCGGATGCTACTGCAGAATTAATCAATGCCGTTCAGCCTCACCTTCTGTTTATCGGTACTCTACATACGGAACGGGGATGCAGATTATATGAAGATATGAAAAACGGCACATTCAAAGAATGCACCATCGGTCAATTGCTAGATGAACAGGAAAGACTGTTAAGTAAACTGGAATTGAAAGATACCATTTACTTCGGTTCTCATCCTTCCAATATTGCTCCGATGCAGGCATTGCTGCCGAAACATAAAGAAGAAATGATTCATTACGTACAGGAGATCCGCAATGATCTCAAGTCTCATCTTGACGAATATCCTGTACGCGGATCAGAAGGTACAATCCTGAACCGTTAATAGTATTGTTTTTGATATCAGATACAAAAGATCACCGCTCTTGACTGCTGAATCAGCGCTGCTGAGCCGGTGATCTTTTTTATTGAGATTGAGTGTTTATTGTTTATGTTTTCAGGGCAATGCTGTGCAGCGCAAATGCGGGTTCTTCGGGTACTGAATAGAACAGATCACGATTGCTTTCTTATTTGTTTTCCGTTCCTGCCTCCATCTGCCCTTCTGTCCATTCCTCAATACCATTGAGCTGATCAGCAAATACTTCAATACCATCCTCAAAGAGTCTGGCCGCCTTTGATTCAGGTGCGATGAGATTGAGGACGGGTTTGACAACAAAGTTGACCGGTACGGTCATGACTGTTTTGTTGATGAGGTCTGTTCCGTTTGTAAAGAAACCGGACTTTTCTGCTGAGATTAATAAAGGTGCCGGAAGTGCTGCCCAGATCATGAACAACAATGCGCCAAGGATTTCACCGCAGATACGGTCAGATTGAGTGATCGGTTTCTTTTCTTTATCCTTTTTGCTTTTGCTCATGAAATAGCGGATGATTCCGATGATCAGTTCCACCACAACCATAACAATCAGGAAGTAAACCGCTAAAGTGCAGATGAATCTCAGCTTATTGACTTCATAGTGAGAATATATCTCTGAGCCTGAATACTGCGTGACATAATCATAGAAATCTTCTTCGGAAAAGAGCGGGTAATTTTTTGTCAGCCAGAATGATGCGAATATAGTAATTCCGATCTGTAAAACGGATTTTATAATTCTGAACAGGACATCGCGTGCACCATGTTTGTAGCCAAATGCCAGTGCGAATAACAAGAAAAAAATCAGAATGATATTAACAAACCAGAAGAACGGCTGGCCAATAATTCCTGACTCAAAACTTGATTCCATATTTGTACATCTCCTCGTATATTGCTTGTAGATCAGGATATTTGGAATATAGAAGACGATTTCATTCCATCCCCTGCAGGGGATGGAATGAAAATCGGCTTTTCCCG
>CACWLH010000094.1 GCA_902761625.1 uncultured Erysipelotrichaceae bacterium | reverse complement strand
TTTTCTCTTCCGGGATCAGCATGAACGTTGGGAACTTGGTCGCAACGGTAAAGCTGTCTCTCGGATGCCGCTCTACAAGCGCCTTCCGGGTTGCTTCTTCGCTTTTTCCGTTATGATAGACAAAACTGGTGTCGAAGTAGGTATACCCCGCCTCCAGAAAAGCATCCACCATCCGGTTCAGCTGCACATAGTCAAAATCCGTCGGTCCGGAAAGCACCGGAAGCCTCATCATACCAAAGCCAAGATTTTTCATAGTCTTATGTTTTCTCCTCAGCTAATTAATCAATATCATAATGCACGTTCTCGGTGTGCAGGTCGGCATCGGCCTTACTCTGCATGATCTTCATCATATTCGCCGTACTCACATCCGATGTGTGTTGCTTCCATCTCGTCTACAAGCCGGAGCTCTCCATCAACCTTGTCATACAGTTTTATGATGCCCCAGCCGTTACCGCCGTTCCAGAGCCGGTTATGCTTCTTCGTTCCGTCCGGCGCCTCATAATTGACAAGCAGCATATCCGATTTCCGGCAAAACACTTCCGTGTCCATCACGGCATCCCGGTTCTCCTGACGGACATGCCAGTGTACCAACTCCTCCTGCTCCTCAAATGAGAACTCCGTCTTCACATTCAGCCAGACATGGGAGAAGTTGAAGTCGTATTCTTTCCCTTCGTACCAGAAAACACCCAGAAGCCTTCTGTCCAGCGGTACAAAGTAGATCTTCGGCCGCCCGCCGCCGATATCAAAGACACTGTTTGTCAGGACCTCGCCGGTTTTCCTGCTTTTCAGGCAGTTACTGGAGAGCCATACCCAGGGAGAAGTAAAATCCCTGCCCCAGTTCTTATCCGCATAGCCAAAGCTCTTCTCCGGCGAAACGATATATTTACGCCCGTTGCAGGTGATCTCACCTTGATAAGCGGTCTTCATGCCTTCTGCGTGCCAGTACATGGCAAAAGCCTCAGCGTCACGAAACGGCTTGCTGGCACCATAGCCGACATTGAACGCAACCTGCTTATCTACATTCAGATTCCACGATAAGTTTCCGGCATTACACATCCATTCAGGATGAGCAGCTGCCTCTTCCCGGGAGATCGAAATGCTGCCCCGAAGTGCCGTTTCGGAAGCATAGCAGTCCGCTGCCTCCACCTCATAAGGAGCATTGCCGTGGATCCGGGTGTCACGAAGCGAGAAGAAGCGATGGAGCTGGAAGTGCTCCTCACCCCATGTTCCGGCCTTCACCATCAGATAGGACGGACGTTTTCCGGCTACTTTGTTTGCCGGAAGCTGTCCGAGAACAGGCTCGTCCTCTGCCAGAGCCGGATTGCAGATGAAAAACTCGATAAAGAACGGCTTATCCTCGCCGGTCTCGGCATCCTGTGCCGTCAGCGAATGCCACCACCAGTCGTAGCCGTGATGGGCAAGCGGCCCGTGGAGCATAAAAGCGTCTCTTGAAACATCATGATGGTTAAACATATCTCTGGTCTTCTTTCATAGGCTGATATTGTCTTCAATCATCAAACAGTGCATCAAACATTTCCATCTCATCCACCCATGAAGGATCATACTTTGAACCCTTCATAGACGTGCCACAGTGAGGGCATATCTTATAAGGCTTGTCCGTCAATTTCCCACAGATAGAACATTCATATTCGTCTTTCTTAAACAGATGTGTCCGTTGGATCCAGTATGCAGCCTTCTTCATTTCTCTATCATTCCCGCAGCCTTCAGTACCTGCTCTTCATACTGTTTCTTCACATCTTCCGGAGCCTTGATCCGGACCTTGCCGCCGAAGCCAAAGATCCAGTTGAAGAATACATTTCCAACAGCAATTTCCGCTATAACGCGGAAATTCTGCTGATCGCAGGCATAGGTCTCGACGTCGGGCCCAAAGCGGTCAATGATAGCGTCCATCACGCCATTGTCGCAGGAATTGTAACACGCAGAACGAAAAGATTGAAATGCTTACTGATGAATGGCTGATTGTTGGTATTGATGTAGGGAGTGAAAAGCACTTTGCCAGAATGTTCAATAACCGCAAGGTCGAGCTTTCCAGAAAAGCACTTGGATTTGAAAATGAAGAGAAGGGCTTCACAGAGTTGGAGGGATGGATTTCGAGCCAATTGAGGACGAGCGGTAAAAATTCGTCATGTGTGCAATGGAGCCTACAGGCCATTACTGGTATAACCTGGCAGCTTATCTTCAGGCGCATGGGATGGTAGTGGTTCATATGAGTCCCTCTCATGTGAAGAAATCCAAGGAACTTGATGATAACAATCCAAACAAGAACGACAGGAAGGATCCCAAGACGATTGCCGGCCTGGTGACAGAAGGACGTTACATGTTTCCCTATATGCCGAACGGCATATATGCCAGTATCAGAGAAGTCAACAACATGAGAATGAGGGCAACTGAATCACTGGTTGTTGTGAAGAACAGGCTGGCAAGGTGGTTCAGTATCTATTTTCCGGAGTTCACTGCTGTATTCGGTGATCTGAAGGCAAAGAGTGCCCGTTTATTACTGGCTGAAGCGCCGCATCCGATGCGGGAATTCGGATATCCCGGTATTGAGGATCCTCCTCCAGAAGATACCGGATCAGGCTGTTTCTTCTCTCCTGCTGATTCATTTCACGTATCCCCTTTCCTGAAAATCCTGATGTTCAGTCTTTGAATTCAATTTCAAGATCGCGGAAGAATGCTTCGGTTCCGATTTCGCAGAAGAAGCCGACGGAGCCGCGGGCATCCTTGCCGTGTTTCATATCACTGACCGTGAGGACCGGTTCTGTTTCCTCATTGAGATAGAACGCGGCTTTCTCATCCTCAATCACTGCGGTCAGCTGCACCCATTCATCAAGACCATAGCGGATCGGCGCCTCATATCCGGTAATGCCGAATTCTCTGAAGTAGGCAAATGTGTAGCCGGGATAGGAGAAATACTGACAGCCATGGGATCTGCGGATCGGATCATCGCTCATGCCGTTGGTCGGTCTGGTATAGAAGGATTCAAATTCGCTGCTGTTTTCATTGACGCGATAGACAATGCCGATGAAACCTCTGGCAAAATCCGGTGCGTCCGCAAGCAGACGGCTGAGCATTTTGACACGGATAATGCCGTTATGGAAATCACAGTCTTTCAGTTTCACGATCGTGTTCTCGTCAAACTGCATGATCTTATCGGCCTTGAGTGCACGGATTGCTTTGACGCCGTCGATCTCTGTCTCATCAATCTTTGTATATACGGTTTCGAATTCTTCAATATTTTCTGCCACTTTGCGTTTCATAACTGCCTCCCTTTGTGCATGGATATCATAACAGGCGTCGATAATGGATGAAAGTACGCACTTTTTTGTAACCATGGTATAGTTATGGCAAATGATCAGGAGGTGCCGATGAAAACAAAAGAACAGCTGCCCGAATGTCCGGTGGCGACCACGGTTCAGCTGATCGGTTCAAAATGGAAGCTGCTGATTCTCAGAAACCTCATTGCAAGACCATGGCGTTTCAATGAGCTGAAAAGAGATCTCGACGGAATTTCAAACAAGGTTCTCACCGAATCGCTTCGCTCCATGGAGGAAGACGGCATCATCACAAGAACCGTATATGACGAAAATCCTCCGAAAGTGGAATATGCGCTGAGTGAGCTTGGCAATATGATGCGTCCGATCATCAATGCCATGGCGCAATTCGGCACAGAATACAAAACCATTGTCAAATGAAAGAAACCTCATCATGCACTCTGACAGTCAGACTGTATGATGAGGTCTTTTCATTCTCCCGCATGAATAAACGGTGCCGCTCCGCAGAGAATGATCTGCCGGTCAATCATGCGGACCTCTCCGTTTGCGGCAAACGCGGCTCCGCAGATATAATCCTGCATTCTCAGGGCATCGGGCCGGGAAAGTCTGCTGAGATTGACAAAAGCCGCATGGTTTTTTTCAATCATGAAACTCACAACCTCACGGGCTTCCTCAAGATTGCGCGGCTCATACATGGAAATGACGAGCTGATCTGCTGAAACAGGCGCTGCTTTTTCACTGTCCGCAGGCAGCGCGGTTTCCTCGTGTGTTTCATCCGGCTCAACCGGCGGAAAAATAAGATCAATAATTGCTGAAACGAAATTCATGGTTTCACCTCCGATTAAAGGAACTCTATCAATTGAAACCATGCGGCGGGTAACATTTTTGTGGACACTGTATTTTTTCAATATTTCATTGCAGAAGCTTCGCATTGTTTGCGTAAAGAATCCGGTTCACATCTCCGACATCATAGATCCCCTGACTGATGCACCAGGTAACCACGATATCCGTGCGGCGGGTGTCGGTCAGCGCATAGCCGGCGCTGTTGAGGAGATAGTCCATTTCCGCTTTGTTCAGACGCATTGTCATTCCGAATGCGAGCACAACATTCTTTTTGGGAATATGTCCGTTTCTGATTTTGGAATAGAGCTGTCTGCTCACATTCGCCTTTTTGTATACTTCCACATCATCGAGTTTCTTCGCATCCAGAAACTCACACAGTGTTTTCCAGAAGAGATTGCGGTGTCTTGCCCGGATCATTTCCTGCACACTCCTGTATGATTCTTCTTTGACTTCCGGCTTGCGCGCCTGATGAAAAAACGGAATTTCATATCCGTCTTTTCCTTCTGAGTTGTATGGGTCTGCCTTGATGATTCCGATCATATTATTCATCTCCGATGATACGGTAGTGACCGATCATATCTGTACGCATGGACAGAACGTCCTCTTCATAATATCTCTGAAACGGTCCGTAATGATGGATCAGATAAGGAATGCCATAGCGGTTGCGGCGGTCGGAGACAATGCCGATGTGATCTTTGAAAATCACAATGTCCCCGCCCTGCCACTCACTTTTTTCATTGAGATCCATGCTCATGGCAAGCGCATGATGTTCAAAGTATACGGCCAGATTTCTGACTCTGCGGAAATCGATGTTGGCATCAGGTGTTTCCACATTGTAATCGCTGTTATTTGTCCGGATGTCATGATCCACCAGAGCGGAAAGATCATAGCCTGCCCCTTTCAGGGCAAAGGCCACAACATCCGTGCATACCCCGTATCCGTCATCCGGATATCCGCCCTCATAATAGCGGCTTTTGTATTCCGGACGTGATGAAAGATATTCCCATGCGCTTTGCAGGATATCCGTCTGATCATCGATGCCGTCTTCGTCCTGATCATTCTCGCTGACATAAGCGGATATCTTTCCGCTGTAACGGTCAGCCAGTCTGCGGTCGCTTGGCGGCAGAATATAAAACAGGCCGAGTGTGATCAGAATCAGCGCCAGAGCGGCACAGATCATCATTTTCAGTTTACGGGGAATCGCTCTCTTCATAATTTCATTGTATCTTTTACGAATTCAACGGCAAGCTCTGAAACCAGAACTTCATCTTTTTCATAGAAACCGTGGTCCGCACCTCTGACGCGGATCAGCTCCGCATCTTTGAAAACCTGAACCGCCCGCTCGGAATATTCGATGGGCACCAGGGAATCAGCGGTGCCATGGATGATTCTGATCTTTCCCGGATAGTGCATATGGTCATAGATATCAACGGCCAGCGCATCAGCGGCATAAAGAGAGGATACCGTGCAGCCAAGGCAGCGGAATGTTTCCGGAATTCCGTTTTTGTTTTTCAGAAGATTTCTGACAAAATCATTGATCACATAAGCCGGATAAAGCGGAATCAGACCGCGGATCTCATCACTTCTCTGATCTGCAACATAGGTAATGACATAGCCGCCCTGGGAGCCGCCCATCAGATACAGATTCTCCTTGTCTGTCTCAGGAAGTTTCTGAATACCGTCAATCACAGCATTGAGATCTTTCACTTCAGTCAATACCGACATTTCTGTCATCTTCCCGTCGCTTTTCACCTTCGGTCCGCCGCCGATGAAATCAAAACAATAGGCAGCGATGCCGCTGCGGGCAAATATTTTTGCATAATATTCATGATCGCTCAGATCAGCGCCAAACCCATGGCAGATGATCACCAAAGGGAAAGGTCCCTTTCCTTTTGGCAGATGAAGATGGCCGTAAATTCTTTTGCCGTCACGTTCAAAACACAGTTCTTTCATCATAACTCAGTCCATATTCTTTTCAGCCCACGCTGAATCTTTCAGAATAGCTCTGGCAACTCCGATCAGATCAATCTGATATGAGGCAAGAAGTTCATCAGCCTGCTGGCGGGTTTCAATCCCGCCGGCTGTGATCACGGGGATATTGACCGCCTTGCGGATGGCGTCGGTTTCATTTCTGAAATAGCCTGCGTCTTTGACAAGCGGACGGATATAGCCGCTCATTCCGCCGGACACATCAATCAGATCGACGCCCGCTTCCTCAAAGCGCTTTGCCCCAAGCGGTGCTTCTTCTGCTTTTGCGCCGCCTTCAAGATCCTCCACTGCACCAAAGCGGATGGCAACCGGATAATCCTCACCGACCGCCTTGCGCACGGCTTTGATCACCTCGCAATGCAGTCTGGTTCTGCCTTCGATCGTTGCACCGTTATATGCGTCGGTTCTCGGATTGTAAAGCGGAGAGTAAAACTGGGAAAGCAGATAGCCGTGAGCGGCGTGGATTTCAACACCGTCAAAACCGGCAGCCTTGCAGCGCAGCGCTGCCTTTGCAAAGCCTTCAATCACCCGGTCAATATCTTCCTGCGTCATCGTTTTTGCCAAAACTGCGGGTTCGTTGCGCCGCGCAAAAGAGATGGCTCCGGCTGATTTGGGCTCTTTGATCACTGCCTTTCCGCCGGCATGATTGATCTGCAGAAATGCTTTGGAACCGTTGCCGTGGATCACATCGGCCAGCTTTTTCAGACCTTCGATGTCACTGTCATCACTGACGGACATCTGGTTCTCACTGGCTTTTCCTTCGTCAAGGATATATTCATGTTCAACGATCACAAGGCCGATTTTTCCACCTCTTGTCTTTTCGTCATAATATGCGAGCAGTTCTTCTGAAACTTTGCCGTCATCGGACTTTCCGGTCGCCATCGGTGGCATGACCAGCCTGTTTTTCAGGCTGAATTTCTTTGAGACAAACGGGTCTGTCAATACTGTCATAATCAGATCTCCTTATGCGGATTATTATACTTTCTTTTTATGATCTTTTTGTTTGATACACTCTCATCCGGATCATGTTAGGATGAAGATGAGGATAAGCATATGAGTAAAGACAATATCAAAGTGGAATCCAAAGCCGAAATCATCGAGTCGGATAAAACACGTGAACAGACAAAAGATGCCGAAGCGCTGAGAAAGAAGAAACAGAAAGCATCCGAAGAAGCTGCCAAAGCCCATGAAAAGGCGGAAGCGGAAAAACGTGAAAAAGAGGAAGCGGAACGTCTTGCAAAGGCGGAAGAAGAAAAGCTTGCGGCGCAAAAGGAAGCGAAGAGCGAACAGATCGCAGCCCTGGCAGCCGGTGCGGCAGCGGCCGCTTTGAAAAACACCGGTAAAATCAGATGGACTGATTTTCTCAAAGGCGCTCTGATCGGTCTTTTGTGCGGAATGCTGATTGCATACTTCATCCTGGACAGGATGTATCAGAATATGATAAATGCCCAAACAGAAACACCGGTGGAAACCGAAGAGCCTTCGGGTCCTTCCTCGGTTGAATTTGAGGAAGCGGTGCTTGAGGCAGCCAGTGAGCATTCCGAGCTGATTGTCATGGAACAGCCCCTTTCCATCCCGACTACCATTACGAAGAGCGGACTGGGCAATCTTGCCATCTTCTCCAAGGTCAAGGATGTCACCTATTACGGAACAGGCGTCTATACCGTCGATCTTTCAAAGATTGACGCAAAACATATCCGCACCGACATCTTCAACCGCACAGTCAGCATTCTGATTCCCCATGCCGTATTGCAGTATGTGAATCCGGATCTTTCCAGAACGGAATTCCAGGATACGGAAAAAGGATGGCTTGCCTTCGGGGATATTAAACTGACTACCGAAGAAAGCAATGAGCTGGAAAAGAGCGTGATGAGCGCGATGGAAGAGCGGCTGAACCAGGATGATCTGCTCATTCAGGCCGATGAGTTTGCGGTATTGAAAACATGGGAGATCTTCCAGCCGATCATCGCTTCGGTCTCACCGGAATACACCGTAGAGATGGAGTTTTCAGAATAAGAAAAACTGAGATGGAATGATTGATTATAACTGCATGAATGATCATTTCAAGTGCCTGTAAAGAAAAAAAGGGGCTGTTAAAAAACCTCCAGTAAATACTGGAAGTTAAACAGCTCCTTTTTTCTTGTATTTGTAAGATGATTTAGCTTTCTGATTCACAGA
>CACWLH010000093.1 GCA_902761625.1 uncultured Erysipelotrichaceae bacterium | reverse complement strand
AGAATAACGGGCGAATATCAAACTGGCTGCTGGTTGGAATTATGATTATCGGATTGCTTATTATGGGCTATCCTTCATTCTCTGACTGGTGGAACAGCTTGTATATTGCAAAGGTAAAATCCAATTTATTGCAAAATGAAATTCCAATTTATTTCAATCAAGAAATCCAATAAATTTCAAATAAAAATCTAATAGAACTATTCCAGTTTTCTGTCATGAGAATTCCAATTAATGCCATAAAAATCCAGTCAGAGTATGTCACGCAATAAAGGATGCGCGTCTGTAAATTTGAAAGGAGATCGCATATTTGATCTCCTTCTTTTCGTCAGTTAGTATTGTCCGGATTTTTGAGTGATTCAGCTTCTTTCTGTATATTCTGTCGGATCAGGCGTTTTACTTCTCCCTGAAACGAAGTGCCGGAGTTCCACCTCATCTTTGACTCAGCCCATTTTATAATGTCTTCATCTGTTTTTTTATTCAGCTTAAGCTTGTACTGCTTTGTATGAAAATCATCATAATACCGCTGCTGATCAACACGCTGCTGTTCTTCGTATGTCCGTCTTTTTCGGCGCATATTCAAAGCCTCTCATTTCTTTGTCGGTGTACACCGACAGTTTTTTTGAATGAACCCTAAAAGGGAAGATCTTCATCACTGATTTCATAAAATGGCTTCTCTTCGCAGAAGTATGAAGTACGCAGTTCATCATCAAGTATTCTTGCGTCCCGGCACACATGGAGATATTCTTCCGCATATACTTCGATGATCGAAAGACATCCGCTCAAATCAAGCACTCCTCCGAACAGATTATCTGTAATATGGTATTGTTCCAGTTCACCCTCAATGACATTTCTGAGTATCAATGCACTTTCTGCAGCTTTTTTGTAACACTCCATAAGATCCAGAAGATGTTCTTTGGTTTCTTTGCATTCCAGAAATACACCATGCCCGATATACCATTCCTGACCTTCTTTTATAACTGCGTCAGAGTAATCCTTTTCTACGATCTTTCTGACTTTCTCATCTGTTGCCCTCATTGATTGAATTCCTCCATTTCATTCAGAAGATATTCCTTATCTGTAAGATTCAGAAACTGTCCGCAGCCAATGTACCAATCATGCCCTTCTTTCAGTTCTGAATTGATATAATCGGTTTCCGGAATCATCCGGAGTTTATTTATGTTTACGCTCATTTTCACTCTCCATGTTTTTGAACATCTGTGAAAGGCTGGAATGCTTGAAACGCCAGTCCTCTCCGGGAAACAGAATGAGATGGCAATGATGCGTCACCCTGCCGATCATGGCTTTTGTCATCTTCGGATCAATCAGTATTTCCTGCCATTCTGAAAACTCTTTGTTTGTATTCAGAATAAGAACCTTCCGCTCATAGATTTCACTGATCAGGTCAAATAAAAGCTGCGCGCCTGTCAGATCGTACGGAACATAACCGAACTCATCAAGAATCAGTATCTCCGCGTCGTTCACCTTCTCTTTGAAGTGGCTCAGACGTCCTGATTTGCGGGCTTCTGTAAGCTTGTTGATCAGATCTGCTGTACGATAATAGCGCACCCCAATGTCGTTCATACAGGCTTCTATGGCTATACAGATGGATAACATTGTCTTCCCGGTTCCGGTATTCCCGTACATCAGTACGTTTTTCCTCTCTTTGAAGAATTTCAGATCACAGAATTCAGCCAGTGACAGTTCCTTGGGAAATATCACTTCGCTGCTGTCAAAATCTTCAAACGATTGTGTATATGGGATGTTTGCACTGCGCAGCTTGGACGCAATCCGGGCTTCGCGGCGCGATTTCACTTCCGAATCAAACAGTCTGATCAGATAATCCTGATTGGTTTTTCCTTCGGTCACCATTGCACGCTCAGCCATTCTGGCTGAAAGTTTCAGCTGTTTGCACAGCGCTGCTATTTCTTTCTGTGTTTCAGTCATTGTCTTTTCCGGTACTGTTCATTGCCTTTCTGAGAAGAAGATCGAACTTTCTGATATCGCTGTCTTTTTCTTCATTCTGATAATTCCTGCAAGATATTCCGAACATCCGCTGTGCAGATAATGCAAGATCATGCGGATCGTATTTTCTTTCCGCTGCCGCACGTAAACAGAGCTTTCTCACTGCCTCGAAACCGTGACTTTCATACAGATCAGCCATAATACCTAAAGCTTCTGCTCTGTCCTCATCGCTCATCTGAAACAGATATATCTTCATTTCATCCGGCAACAGTTCACGGAAGCCTGAATTCAGAAATGATTTCGGCTTTTTGGACATGGTTCTGAGATACGGCCCCCATTCAATGGAAATCATCTCTTCATTTCCGTAAAGCCTTCTGTGTACCGCAATCTGTGTTCTCAGATCTCTCTCAAGCACTGTGACAGATGAAGAGGTCAGTTTCACCAGAACTGTTTCTCTTTCGTGTTCCGGGGAAGCAGAATAGGTATATCTGCCGATTTTAAACAATCCGGTTTCTCCCGTTGTACAGCTGATCAGTGCGGACAGATCAAAATGTTTTGACGGCAGCGGAAGAAGGAATTCCCGGTCTTTCTGAAACAGTTCAATGATTCTGATCTGGTGAATATAGTGCAGCTCCTCCTCCAATCTGGAAACACATTTGTTCAGGGTCTCCTGATTATATTCATTCAGATCATTGAACTGCGGCAGAGGGACGAAGAAGTTGCGCCGTATATTGCCGACGTGTGCTTCAACGGAGCCTTTCTCATTCCCGGCGCTTCTGTTCATGAATACAGGATGGATACGATAGTGCTCGCAGAACCGTATGAATCTTTCGGTCATCTTCCGCCCGCCGCCTTTAATTACTTCACTTACCATGGTTGACGCATTATCAAACCATATGGCAGAAGGAACACCATTGATGAACCGGAATATGATATCCAGACCTTCCAGAAGACACTCAGTGTTTTCGCCATAAGTCAGTATTGCGAATGCGGCGTTACTGTATGGAAATGTCATAACCAGTTCATGTCCGCTGATCAGTTTGCCGTTTTCCTCAAAGAGAACATCTCCGAAGTCAGCCTGTGCAGTGCCGGGATCATGGATCAGGGGTATCATGGCTTTCTGTTTCTTCAGATTCAGTTCTTTCTTTTTCTTACGGACATAATTATTGACCGTACTGTAAGAACAATTGAAATCAGGATCCAAGTCCTTCAAACGGTTATATACGCGTCTGGCGGTGTGTCTTTGCTTATAAGGCATACCCGCATCAGAAAGCAGCCAGCTGTCTATCAAAGGAATCCATGGTTCAAGAACAGACGGACGAACAGGTTTTGACAATGGCACAGAAGGATTGAAATCATCCATCTCAAGATATTTTCTGACCGTTCTGTAATCCCGGCGAAATTTCCTGCATATCTCTGCTATGGATGCGTGCATGCGGAAACGCATGAAACGGATCTCTTTGATTTCCTCTAAGTCAAGCAATTCATGTAAACCTCCGAAGTCATCTTACCGAAAATATGTGTTATAGCGGATCAGCTGTCCTAAAATGAGAGTAACCAGCTCTCATTACAAGAAAAATGAGAGTTGACAGCTTTCAGAAAAAGATGGAGGGCCAGGATGAAATACTACGGATTTTACAGTGCGGATGAAGATTTGCCTGATGACTACACTGATCAGTACACACTGTTTCTTGACAGTTATTACAGAGGCTTTATAGCTGTATTCGAAAACCGAACAACGCATGCCATCCGTATCAAAAACGGCAATCATATCAAAACACTCGGACTCAGTCAGAATGAATTGTCGGCTGTTGAAAAGAAAGTCTATCCCAGTCAGTTGAATGATGAGATTCATTACCGGCTGCTTCTCAGAATAGCTGATCATACAGGTGCAGAATCCACAATCATTTTCAGAAGTATTCTGGATCTTGGCACACATGAGCAATATGCAGATAAAACTTACCGGGAACTTGTGAAAAAGGGATTACATCTGAAATTCGTGAATGGAGCAGTGCTGAACTCAGACAACTTTTACAGTGATGGAATGATTGATCCGGCGACAGAACGGCTTATGGGCAGGCTGATCCGGTCCGCATTGCAGGAAGCAGATGAAAAGCAGAAGCTGCCTGCAAGACTGACAGATCTTACGAATGCGGAAAAAAAACGAAAGCCATACATCTTATCAGCCAAAGAGAAAGAGCTCTGGTGAAGACAGGCGAAATCATCAGGGAGATCAATACTCTGTTTGGTGTGGCAGAGAGTACGTCATACCGATGGCTGAAAGAGTATCATACACGTCATAAAAACAACGAGTGACCTTCATTTTGAGATCACTCGTTTTTAACAGATAACACATCGGATGTCCATTATAAATCATTGGATTTTTCTTTGAAATAAATTGGATTTTTTCTTTGAAATTTCTTGGATTTCCATTTTGCATTTGGCTATTCTTACCGAAAGTATTGAAGCAGTTTGGTAAATTCAGGCATCCGCGAAGATGCCGTAGTGATATTCGTGATATGCATCATAGAGTGAGATTGGCTGATCTGCGTTACAGATGTCATCACGAAGTACCTTTCCTTCTGTTTCATACAGGTCTTTGAGAATCTCTTCAGCGAGCTGTTCTCTTTCAACAGTGTATTTCTTTCTCTTCAGATATGAGATCCAGTTCAGATATCCGGGAAGATGTCTGGTTGAAACGCCATGCTTGCTGCGCGACAGGTCTTTCAGTGTCTGGTGCAGCTGATTGACATCTCCGAGACTGTTTCCGTTCCTGGTAGTATGTTCACCGGAAGGAACTGTCTCCTGTTTCATCTCATGGGTTCTTGCAAAAGCACAGATGCTATGGTCTTCATCAGAAATGATCATTTTTACATCAGTGAAGTGATCACTGAACTGATCGTATTTCTCGAATGACTCTTTTCCAAGACCTGCTACACGGTAAAGGATGTTGTCATATTCATCGATTGCAGATGTGATACAAACCTTATGGTGGCTCAGACCGCGGAGTGCTTCATGTTCTCCTATAACAGGGGTCTGCTTTCCGCGTTTCTTGCTCAGCCGGGGCATGTTCTCCGGTCTTGTTCCGGAAAGATTGATCTTGGCGTATGTACTGTCCAATTCAGTCTGCCCAAGAAGCTGTATGTTCTCAAGCTGTATTGACGCCATGGCATACAGCCGCTGCCGGAAGTTGAAACACGAAGTCTCAGATACTTCTGCCCGGTAGCTTGTTTCTTTGAGGGACAGTCCTTCGATTTCACATTCGACCATCTCAAGGACTTTAAAGGACGGCAGTTTGGATGATGCCATCACTGTTCCTGTAGATGGAGAAAAAGTACCGTTGCAGTCCTTGCACCACATGCGCTGCACACCGTCTTTATGCCCGTTCTTAACCACATGTTTACTTCCGCAGTTCGGGCAGATCCGTTTTACCTCGTTCTTCGCAAGGCAGACTCCCTGGACGAATGATTTTCACGCTTTGATGCGCCTTTCACCGAACTGGGATTCTTTCCAAAACGGTTCCAGATATAGTCACGGATCATCAGGATTGTTTCTTCGGGTAAAGCATCAAGGTATTCTTTGGTAATAACGACTGTCATAACAGCACCTCCATCCGATTAGATGATAGAGTGTTTCACTGCAGATACTGTACGTTAAGATGTACAGTATTCAATTAATCAATATTTTTGGTGAGAATAGCCAAGGATTATCAGATCGCGGGAGTATACAGATCCTCATTTGGAGAACATGTCAGTGAGAATGCCGCTATTTATTTTGGATACCGTGCGCCCGGTCCGGAGTTATACAGTCTTCTTGCCTCGGAAGACAGTTACATACAGACACGGGAAACATATGAAAAATACAACGGAAGCTGTGAGGACTCGCTGTACTGGTCTTTTGATTCTTATCTGAAAGCAGTCGGAACCGGCAACAGGGATATTCTTGTCCGTCTGAAAGATGCTTCCTGGTCAGGCAGTGTTTCCGCTGAACTACATCAGCTGTTTCCCAATCTGAAATTCATATCAGACTATGAACTGAAAAATGGTTCATTCAAAGAAGCATACCGCACAATGAAGCTGCTCATTGCCGGCGCGGGTGTTCTGACAGCAGTTCTGTTCGGCATTATTATCATTTCCTTGAACAGGAATTATCTGCGCAAAAGAAACAAAGAAATGGCGGTGCTTTACAGCCTTGGCTACAGGAGAAGTGAGCTGATCAGGGCATTGGCAGAAGAACATATCATTACATGCACGGCAGATTATATTCTGGCGTATCTGATACTGTTTGTTCTTTTTCATACAATCATCAGATATACAGAATACAGTCTTTCCTTTGCCTCATTGTTTTCTGTAAAACTGACCGGCATCAGTTATCTGTTTGTATTGCTGATGACGATGATCTCAGTGATTTATTCCGTTCTTGGCGTGCGCCGCAGAAGGCTCAATGCATATCTGAAATAGTTGGAAATCTTCATTCCGCATTATGCGTTGTTTCGTGATACAGTAGTATCCATGAAAAATGTACGCAAGGGTTTCTATGATGAACTGTTAATACTGGTATTGCCGATTATCTTCCAGAATCTGATCACATCCGCAGTCACAATGGCAGATGTCATCATGCTGGGAAGAGTGGACCAGGTATCGCTGTCTGCTTCTTCTCTGGCAGGTCAGGTACAGTTTCTGTTAAGCATTGTATATTTCGGACTGGCATCCGCGTTAACGATCCTGGCTTCGCAGTACTGGGGAAAGCAGGACCGGAAGATCATTTCCAAGATCTTCGCGATCGGATTAATTATTTCCATGGTATTCTCACTGACCGCATGTCTTGGCGCGATGTTT
>CACWLH010000092.1 GCA_902761625.1 uncultured Erysipelotrichaceae bacterium | reverse complement strand
TGGTCTTTGCAAGGAGCTGGCTCCGCTTGGCATCCGTGTCATGGTCATTGAGCCGGGCTCCTTCCGTACTCACTTCTATGATGAAGCGCTCAAGAGTGCGCCGCTCAAGGTTGATGCCTACAAGGATTCCACATGGAAGAATGCCAATGCCGTCAACAAGAGACAGCAGCCGGGCGATCCGATGAAAGCCGGAGAACTGATTTACAGAATGGCATATGCGGAAAAGGCACCGTTCAGACTGCTGCTTGGCGCAGATGCAGTCAAGGCGGTTGTCACAACAGCTGAAGGCAGAATCGCTGAAGCAAATGAATTCAAAGCGGATTCCGAAAGCACCGGATTCTGATCAAACAAACCGTATTGACTTATCCCGGAAATATTTCCGGGATTTTTCTTTAGCGGCAGAGAGTGATTCCGTTAGACAGAGACCGATTACAAAGACTTCGGTATAATATTGGAAGTGAAGGTATTAGTTTAATAAACATACAAAATATATCGCAGGCATGAAAAATGCAGATATGAAAACGATATGATCATCCTGACAGAAGGAGGGAAGACATGAAAATATACCATCTGGCTGATCTTCATTTCGGAAAATCCATTTATGGATTATCCATGCTTGATGATCAGAGATACTGGACAGAACAGTTTCTGAAATTATGCAAAGATAACAAACCCGACGCAGTCATGATTGCCGGGGATGTTTATGACCGCAGCGCACCAAGCGGTGATGCGGTGAGTTTACTGGATTATATGATCACGGAACTTGCGGAAATGGATATTCCGGTATTGATGATTGCGGGCAACCATGACAGCGGACAGCGTTTATCCTTTGCCCGTTCCATATTAAACAGACAGCACATTCATATTGCCGGCACTGTTTCAAAGAAAATGACATCGGTGAGATTTGATAATCCGGACGGAAACGGTCCTGTGACATTCTGGCTGATGCCTTATACCTATCCGGAACAGGTTTCCCTGATTCTTGAAGATGAGGAAATTCATTCCTATGATCAGGCCATCCGTAAACTGATCGCTGCCCAGGATATTGATTTCAATGAACGCAATGTCATTCTTGCTCACCAGAATGTGACCGCAAACGGAATGGAAGTTGAACGCGGCGGTTCGGAATCCATGGTCGGCGGTGTCGGCCAGATCGATTACACAGCTTTTGACGGTTTTGAATATGCCGCTCTCGGACATATTCATTCCTCCTATCCGGTAGGCAGAAAAGAAGTGCGCTATGCGGGAACACCGCTCTGTTATCACTTTGAGGAAACGAAGCAGAAGGATAAGGGATTAATCGAAGTCATCCTGAATGAAAAGGGTAAAGAGATTGAAATCAATCCAATTGCCATTGAACCATTACACAGAATGAGACATCTTTCCGGCACAAAGGATGAGATATACTCCCTCATACAGAATGATAAAAACAAAGGTGAGTATTTCGGTATCACCATTACCGATCAGAGAATCACACCTGAAATCAACACTTATCTCAAATCCATTCTTTCCTCAAGAGACAGTCTTTTACTGGAACTGATTTCCACTTACACATCATTTGCCAATCATGGCGCATCTGCGGATGCCAAAGCAGTGAAGGAAAGGGCACTGGAAGATCTCTTCAGTGATCTTTACATTGCCCAAAGCGGCGGAAACCCTCCCAGTGAAGAAGAATATGAAGTGATGAAATATATCGGTGAACTGGTCAGAAACCAGGATGCCCATCTGCCGATGGATGAAGAGGATGTGACAAAGATTCTCAACAAGGCTTCAAAGACAGGAGGTAAGAATGCATGAAACCGTTAATTCTTAAAATGGATGCGTTTGGCTCCTATGCAAAATCCACTACAGTAGCCTTTGAAAAATTCAGAAAAGGTCTGTTCCTGGTAACCGGTGATACCGGAGCAGGTAAAACCACGATCTTTGACGCCATTGTATTCGCATTGTTCGGAACCGGCAGCGGAGAAGAGCGTACCCTTGAAATGATGCACAGTGATTATGTGTCCAAGGATACGGATACAAGCGTGGAGCTGACTTTTGAACAGAGCGGCAAAACCTATACCGTAAAACGTTCGCTTCACTTTACCAAAAAGCGCGGAAAGGAAAATGAATACGGCAACGCGAAGATTGATGCCGTATTGATTCTTCCCGATGACACCACCGTCAAAGGCGCTTCCAAAGTCACAGAAAGAGTGACGGAAATCCTCGGCCTTAACAAGGATCAGTTCAGGCAGATTGTCATGCTGGCACAGGGAGAATTCCGCCGTTTCCTCAAATCAAACAGTGATGAGAAAAGCGCAATCTTAGGAAAGCTCTTTGATAATTCCATCTATTTACGCTATGAACAGTTGATCACTGCGGCTGCCGCAAGACTCAAGGAAGAGCGCAAAGACAGCATGGAACATATCGAGACACTCATGGAGCAGGTTTTCATGATGCCTGAGGAAACCGATGGTGAAAAAAATGAAGAATTCCTTCCCGGAAATCCGGATCTTCTGGAGTCCTTGAAGAACCTGATCAAAGAAGATCAGAACACATTGAATGAAGCATCAGATCTCAGAACAGCAAAGCAGAAGAAACTCGATGAGCTCAATACTGCTCTTGGTATTGCAAGAACACAGAATGGTCTGATTGATAAACTCACAGGTGCAGAAGAACATCTCAAATCACTTGAGGAACAGAAGGACGAATATGAAGCCCTTCATAACCGTCATACCATGGTTTCCAATGTGTTCCATAAGGTAATCCCAGCCGCAAGCAATCATGAAAATGCACAGAGGCAGCTGATCATTCTTCAGAACAACATTGCATTACTGACAAAGAATCTTTCCGAAAGTGAAGTGAAAAAGACACAGGCAGAAGAGACTGTCGTTAATGATGAAGGCAGCCGCAAAGAAGCTGAAAACCTGACAAAGAGAATCCAGACACTGACTGACACACTTCCCGAATACGAAAAAATCGAAAAAGCGAAGCGCCAGCTGGATATCCGTAAGAAAGCCAACAGGAATGCTCAGGCTGATCTGGATGAAACAGTCAGAGAATTAAAGGTATTGAATAAGAATATCCAGGATGCACAGAATGAATCTGCACAGCTTAAAGATGCGGAAGGATTGATGATCACCAGGACTGCGGAACTTGAAAAGCTCATTGATAAGCTGAAAGAGTGCGATGATTCCAATGGACTCCGCAGTCGCCTGGATGCGATTCATAAACTTGAACGCAAAGCAAATACCGCTCAAAGAGAACTGACTGCAATCTCCAAAGAAACAAAAGATGCCAAAGAAGCATATGACCGTCAATACACACTTTATTTCAATGGCCAGTCAGGTATTCTTGCTGAAGAATTATGCAAAGAACTTGATCTGAACGGAAGTGCGGTATGTCCTGTCTGCGGAACTCATTTTATCAAAGGTCAGGAAACACATTTCGCACATCTTGAAGAAGGTGTTCCCACCCAGGCAGAAGTGGAAAGTGCCAAAGATATATTTGAAACACTGGATAAAGACAGACAGAAGAAATACGACGAGCTCAGCAGATATCTCAACTCCGTTGAACATGAAAAAGCTGAGGTGCTCCATCATGCACAGAAACTCTTCGATGATTGTTTCAGCTATGAAATCCTGGATGGTGATGATTATCTGAGTGAGAAAATTTTCTCTTTGGAACAGGAAATCAATACTCTCAGAACCATCCGTGACAAGGCAAAGAACGACGCACAGCGTTACAAAAATCTTCTTGAACAGATCGAAAAGGATCAGAAGACACAGCTTAACCTGACCGGCAAGGAAAAATCATTGTCCGCTTCTGTTTCCAAAGAAGCTGAACAGATTGCCAAAGATGAGAACGAACTGGAGGAAAGAAGAAAGACACTTCCGTTTGAAAGCTCAATCAGACTGAATGCACATATCAAGGATCTTACTTCAAAGAAAAAAGAGCTTGAAAGACTGATCAATGATCATCTTGTGGAATCCCAGAAAGCGCAGAATGCATACAACAAGCTCAAAGGTTCTCTGGAAACTGAAAAAGAAAAGCTTCCGGATACGAAATCCAGAAGCAAAGAAACAAGAGCATACCTTGAGCAGACACTTACCGATTATGGCTTTGAAACCATTGATGAGGCAAAGATTGTCCTTGTTGGCATTGATAATCCTGATACCTGGCTGAAACAGACAGAACAGAAATACAGAAATTATCTGGTCGATGTTGAAGGCACAAGAAACAACGTTAATACACTCAGACAGCAGACAAAAGGTCATGAGAAAACAGATCTGAATGTTCTGAATGAAGGTATTCTTCTTGCCAAAGAAGAATATGACAATGCCAATGAACATGTGTCAAAGGTTAACGGACTGCTCAGAAATCATAAGACTGTTTATAACGGTGTGAAAGAAGAGAAGACAAAGCTTGCGGACAGTGATCAGGCCTATGCGATCTTAAGCAGACTCGCAGAGTTGGCAGCCGGAACAAACGCCGAAGGAGGAAGACTCTCCTTTGACCGTTATGTAATGAGCGCCACTTTCCGTGAAATCATTGAAAAGGCCAATATCCGTCTTGAAGTGATGTCCGGCGGACAGTATGAACTGGTACATCAGGCTGAATCATACAGAAGAAATGCAATCGCTGGTCTGGATATTGAAGTCCTGGACAGAAATACCGGTATCCAGAGAGAATCCGCATCTCTTTCCGGTGGTGAATCATTCATCGTTTCCCTTGCATTGGCACTCGGGCTTTCTGATGTTGTGCAGAGTCACGCCGGCGGTCAGTCACTTGATACATTGTTCATCGATGAAGGCTTCGGTACTCTCGATGATGCAGTGCTTGACCGTGCAGTGGAAGTATTGAACAGCCTTTCCGATGATGAACATCATCTGGTCGGTATTATTTCCCACGTTGCAAGGCTTGAGGAATCCATTGTCCAGAAGATCGTGGTCAGAAACAGTTCAAAGGGAAGCTCACTTCATCTGGAAGGGGTTCAGAGCTGATTCATTTCCACCATCTGATTGTGAGTATAATCCGCTGAAAGAATATACGATACAGTGAATTTTTGGTGGCTATGAGACGAGAACTTATTCAACATAAGAAAATAGTGTTCAGTTCGATCAGAGCATGCATTTGATTTGAAACCACCTAATTTGCTGATATCTGAACCATTCACAAAAGTTGAGCTTATCAAACTGCTGTCTGGTTTATAATACAAATACTCCCTGCAGATAACAGGATTCGAAAAGAGGTTAAGATGATTACAGGAACAATTAAAAATAAAGTAGATAAGATCTGGACAGATATATGGGCTGGAGGAATTACCAATCCATTGACTGTTATTGAGCAGCTGACCTATCTCATGTTTATCAGATCTTTAGATGAAAAAGAGCTTGATACAGAAGGTCTTGAAGTGGCCTTGGGAATGAAAATGGATAAAATCTTCCCTGAATCAGCAGTCGGTCAGTCCATGCGCTGGAGCAAATTCAAGGATAAAGATCCCAGAGAAATCTACGATATCATTTCACAGCGTGTATTTCCTGCAATCAAGAAATTCAAAAATGGCAAGCTTCCGGATTTTAATGATCAGGGAGAATTGATTGAGGTTGATGAATCTGAAACGGCAGATGAAAGCAAAACAGCATTTTCCAGATACATGGAAGATGCTATGTTTCTGATTCCAACACCTCAGGTATTACAGAAGATTATCACCGGATTAGAGGATCTATATACAAACGATATTAAAGATCTGGATATGCAGGGTGATCTTTATGAATACATGCTTGGTAAACTTGCCACAGCCGGTCAGAACGGACAGTTCAGAACACCCCGACATATTATTCAGATGATGGTTGAGCTTCTGCAGCCTACACCCGATGATCAGATCTGCGATCCGGCTTGCGGTACCGCTGGTTTCCTTGTTGCGGCAGCTGATTATATTCGTAAAGAATATGAAGACACTATGACTCCTGAACAGTGGGAAGCTTATGAGAACACGACATTTACCGGTTTTGATACAGACAGAACGATGCTGAGAATATCCGCTATGAATCTCATGCTGCACAGTATCAGTAATCCGGAGATTGACTATAAAGACAGTGTGACAAAACAGAACTCGATCAGTTCAAAATACACAATAATCCTGGCAAATGCTCGTGAAGTATTTGGACTAACCACCAGAAACCGCATAAATAAAGGCTTTCCGGGGCATACGCCTCTTTTTTTATGCCCTGAGATAAGGGCTGTGAGGCACCGGATGGCGGCATAATACCCCACGGCGTGAAAGGAGCGCCGATATAACTGAATAACGAGTACAGGCAATAAGACGTTTATTTGTTTCCCTCCGGGGACTCAGGTAAACGTCTTTTTTTATTGCCGATACATACGGAGGGACGATATGAGTTTCGATTATTTTTACGGTCCGGATGATGCAGAACAGTATTCGTTCTACCGTATTCCGAAGAAACTGATCACCGGGGATGAGTTCCAGGAGATCAGTACAGAGGCGAAGCTGCTGTACGGGCTGATGCTCGACCGGCTCCAGCTGTCCATACGGAACCAGTGGTTTGACGCTCTCAACCGCGTCTATATCATCTACACGGTCGAAGACATCATGACCGATCTTCACTGCGGAAATCAGAAAGCCTGCAAGATGCTCTCGGAGCTGGAGAACAAAATCGGGCTGATCAAGCGGAAGCGTCAGGGGCTGGGAAAGCCTTCCCTGATCTACGTGCTGAAGTTTTCCACAGGTAATCCACAGAATGATTCGGAATCACATTTCAAGAAATGTGAAAATCACACTTCTGGGGATGTGAAAACCACATCTCTGGACGTGTGGAAATCACACGGAAATAATACTGATCTTAATAATACTGATTTGAACAAGACCAATCCTATCTATCCATCGCCGGA
>CACWLH010000091.1 GCA_902761625.1 uncultured Erysipelotrichaceae bacterium | reverse complement strand
GGCGACCTTGCGTCCCAGCTTGTTTTCATGGTAAAGCTGTGACAAACAGGTTGCCATTTTACCGCTTCCCGGGCCGGGGGCTGTAACTACTATGAGTGACCTTGATGTTTCTATATAATCGTTCTTGCCAAAACCATCTTCACTAACTATATAATTAGGATTTGAGGGATAACCTGCAATAGGATAATGCAAATATACTTTTATGCCGAGATTTTCAACCTTACTGCCCTTGAATTCAATGTCTTCATCAGCATTTTCCAGTTTATTTGAGACTACCCCTACTCCAAATAAGTCTGAATTACCTTCCTGGAAATCCTGTGCAACAGTGTATCCTAATTGAGTAAATGTCAGCATTGGCATTGGTTTTCCACGTCTGCCATTAAGAACAATAATCAGCTGATCTCTTGGACGAGTCATTGCAACATACATGAGTCGTTTTACTTCTTCCATAAAAGTACGGCTGCGGCGGTGATACCTGTTTCCGCTATGAGGGAGCGCTTCAGAAAACAGATCTGTTCCGCAGCGGCAAGGTGCTGATACAGAACTACAGCTCCCAGCAGATTGTCCGCTATCTGGATGTCAGAGCGGGAATGCGGGTGCTTGACGCATGCGCGGCGCCGGGCACCAAGACACAGCAGATCGCGATGCTGATGAACAATCAGGGAGAGATCATCGCCAATGAACTTCATGAAAACCGCACGAAGCTGATTGATGAGCTGATGGAAAGAACCGGTGTGAGCATTGTCACAAGCAGATCATCAGACGCTTCCGTATATGATGAGCATCAGAAGGAAAGTTATGACAGAGTTCTGCTGGATGTGCCTTGCTCGGGTCTTGGCGATCTGTCCCACAAGCCGGAGATCCGCTGGCATCTGAAACCGGAAGACATCGATCAGATCACAGCCATCCAGGCGAAGATTCTTGAAGCCAATGCCCCTTATGTGAAACCGGGCGGCATTCTTGTATACAGCACATGCACCCTCAACCGCAAGGAAAACGAGAACCGGATCCGCGCGTTCCTTGAAAGACATACGGAATATGAACTGTGTGAGGAACATACATTTTTCCCGTTTGTCACTAAGAGTGACGGATTCTATTGTGCAAAACTGATCAGAACAGTGGAAACTGTGCAAACAAAGTGAAATTCTCCTTTTATTCGGAAAAAAGAGCAAGCAGAGGTAACGATATGGTAAAATGCCAATGTATGCAGACGATATATGATCTGAATCTGAAACAGATGGAAGAAATGCTGGCTGAACACGGCCAGAAGTCATACCGCGCAAAACAGCTTTTCACATGGCTGTACCGCAAGCGGGCGGAATCATTTGAAGAGATGAGCGATCTTCCCAAAGCATTGACACAGGCGCTTTCGGAAGAATATTTGCTCATGCCGCTCAAAGAGATCGAACGCCAGGTTGCGCGCGACGGCACAACCAAATATCTGTTTGAAATGGCGGACGGATCCAGTGTGGAGGCGGTGCTGATGCATTTCCACTTCGGCGATTCGCTCTGCATTTCCAGTCAGGTCGGCTGCAACATGGGCTGCAAGTTCTGCGCGAGCGGACTTCTGAAAAAGCAGCGGGATCTGAGTGCCGGTGAAATGACGGCCCAGGTTCTCTATGTGCAGAAGGAACTCGACGCATCCGGCGGCAGGGTGGACAATATTGTCATCATGGGTACCGGCGAGCCGTTTGACAACTATGACAATGTCATGCGTTTCTGCGAAATCGTCAACTCTGATCACGGCCTTGCCATCGGGGCAAGACATATCACGATTTCAACATGCGGGATTGTGCCGCGGATCAATGATTTTGCGGCCGGCCATTATCAGTACAATCTGGCCATCAGCCTGCATGCGCCTGAGGATGAGCTCAGAGACAGGCTGATGCCGGTCAATCAAGCTTATCCGCTGAGCGAACTGATGGCGGCTCTGAAATCGTACAGTGAGGACAATCACCGCCGGCTGACCTTTGAGTATATTCTGCTTCATGAGGTCAATGATACCGATGCCCATGCGAAGAAACTCGCGGATCTGATCCGCGGTATGAATGCCTATGTCAATCTGATTCCGTACAACCCGGTGGATGAACACGGTTTTCAGGGAGTCAGTGAAAAGAAGGCGCTTCATTTCTATGACGTGCTGATGAAAAACGGTGTCAAGGCAACATTGCGCCAGAAACACGGAGACGACATCGATGCCGCATGCGGACAGCTGCGGGCCAGACACGAGAGGAACAGGCAGAACGGATGAAATATTACGGAATCACGGACAGAGGTCTTGTCCGTAAAAATAACCAGGACAGCTATGTCATCGCCACCAACCGCGGCGGTGATATTTTCGCGATTGTGGCGGACGGAATCGGCGGCAATCTGGGCGGCGATATCGCCAGCCGGATGGCGGTTTCCTATTTTTCCAAAGTCTTTTCGGAAACGGATGCGTTCACTTCAGAAGCAAAGACAAAGGAATGGATTGCCCGTCATGTCGATGAGGCAAACCGCCAGATTTTCGAATATGGCGCCAAGCGGCCGGGCCTCAAGGGAATGGGCACAACCCTCTGCGCCGCGATGATTACCAAAAAAGGCATTTTCATCGTCAACATCGGCGACTCACGCGCTTATACTTGGCACAAGGAATCGCTCAAGCAGATCACCATGGATCATACACTGGTCAATGACATGCTGATGCATGGCCAGCTGACCCCGGAGGAGGCGGCCAATTTTCCGCGCCGCAATGTGCTGACAAATGCGCTTGGCGTCTGGGAGAATGTGCGCAGCGACATCGATGTGCATCATGAGAAGATGAACGGTATTCTGCTTTGCAGCGACGGTCTGCACGGATATGTGAGCGAAGCGCGGATTGCATCGCTTGTTCTGAATACGGAAATGGATCCCACCCAGCGGGCCAGAAAGCTTCTGAAAGCGGCGCTTGATGCGGGCGGATATGACAATGTGACAATCGTGCTCATTGAATTTTCAGGAGAGAACGAATGAGCAGAAAGAATGTGATTGCCAACAGATATGAAGTTGTACAGCACATCGGACAGGGAGGAATGGCCGATGTCTTTCGCGGTGTCGACACCATCCTGAACCGGGAGGTCGCAATCAAGATTCTGCGTGCCGATCTCTCCACGGATGCTGTGAGCATTCTCCGCTTTGAAAGGGAAGCGCAGGCCGCAACCGCGCTTGCTCATCCCAACATCGTGGAAATCTATGATGTCGGAGATTATAAGGGTCATCATTATATTGTCATGGAATTCGTGCCGGGACGCACTCTGAAGCAGGTGATCCGGGCCCGCGGACCGCTTCTGAAGGAAGAGGCTGTTGATATCATGAAACAGCTGACCTCGGCGGTTGCCGAAGCGCATACAAAAGGAATCATTCACCGTGACATCAAACCGCAGAACGTGATTGTCAAGGCGGACGGCTCGGTCAAGATTCTTGATTTCGGCATTGCCACCGCCAAGGGCTCGATGCAGCTGACCCAGGCCAACAATGTCATGGGAAGCGTGCATTATCTGGCTCCCGAGCTTGCCAAGGGTGAGCAGGCCTCCGCGCAAAGCGATATATACGCGCTGGGCATCGTGCTTTATGAAATGCTGGCAGGCGATGTTCCGTTCAAGGCGGATCAGGCTGTTCAGGTGGCGCTGCGCCATATGCGCGATCCGATGCCTTCCCTGCGTGAAGCCAATCCCACCGTTCCCCAGTCAATTGAAAACATCGTGATCCGGGCCACTGCCAAGGATCCGAAAAAGAGATACAGAAGCTGCCGTGAGATGTGGCAGGACCTTTCCACATGCCTGAAGGCGGAACGTGTCAATGAACCCAAGCTGGTCATTGAAAACCCGCCCCAGCCCAAAAAGGAAACAGGCACACAGGTCAAGGCAAAGCCGGCCGCAGTGCAGGGCAGGGAAACAAAGAAGGAAGTCCATAAGGAAAACCGCAGGGAAGCCCGCAGAAATGAATCTGAACCGGATCCAAAGAACAGGCTGCTGCCCTGGTTATTCGGAATCATCGGCGCGGTTGCGCTTGCCGGGGTCATCACGGCATTGATCTTTACGGATGTGATCCATTTCGGCCCGCGTACGGTATCGGTTCCGGATATTCAGGGAATGACCATCCAGGCCGCCCGCGATGCCTGTGATGAGGCGCAGCTGGTCCTGGACACAATCAATGTCGAATATACTCTGACCGATGATGTGGAGCGCGGACTGATCATTTCCTGCACGCCTTCGGTGGGCGATGAAGTGGAAAAAAATACGGAAGTCAAAGTCGTCGTCTCCAACGGCATCGGTGTGCGTATCGAGGATTTCACGGCCAGCGGAATGTCCATTTCCAAGGCGGAGGAATACATTGCAACCAATCCCAATTACAAGCTGATGAAAGTCACCGCGGTAGAGGAAGACAGCGGCGAGCCGCCCGGAACCATCATCCGTCAGGAGGGACTGGAGCCCGGCACACTGTTCTCGCCGGATCTGGCTTCCAATATCACCCTGGTGTATTCACGCTATCCGACCGTCATCATTCCGGATGATATCATCGGCAAGCCGATCAATGACGCGATCAGCGAACTCGAGGCGATGGGCATCATCGTGCGTTCGAGCAACCGCGATATTACCATGCTGCCGCCGGAACAGATCGATCAGCTGCAGTTCGGCGTGGTGATCGACTCGGATCCGTATGTCGGCAATTCCTATGTTCAGAAAGATGATAACTATGTCATTCTTTATTACTATTGATGGGGGAAACGGATGATAGCGCGGATTGTCAAAATCGTTTCCAAGGAATATACGCTGCTGACTGATCAGAACGAAAGGGTCAGAGCGGTGCTGATGGGCAAGGTGCGCCGTCAGGACGCTCCCGCCGCAGGGGATCTCGTCGAGGCGCAGATTGTCCACGGACAATATGTGATCCAGAAAATACTCCCGCGCAGAAACCGGCTTTACAGGCCGTATGTGGCCAATGTTGATCAGGCGATCATCGTCATGAGCGTCGTCGATCCGGATTTTTCAACGGCATTGATTGACCGGCTGTGCATGCTGATCAGGCATGCGGGCATCCAGCCGCTGCTTTGCGTGACAAAGTGCGATCTTGGCATCAGTGAGGAAACCGAAGCGCGCATCCGCGAATATGAAAACGGTCCGATGACCGTGATCCGCACTGCCAAGGGAACCCTGGATCCTTCGCTTGCCGAAGTGCTGGAAGGAAAGATTTCCGTACTGACCGGACAGAGCGGAGCAGGCAAGAGCACATTGCTCAATGAGCTTGATCCCACGTTCCATCTGGCCACCCAGGAAATCTCAAAGGCGCTTGGCCGGGGCAAACATACAACCAGACACAACGAACTGCATCCCGTGGCGGGCGGTCTGGTGGCGGATACCCCGGGCTTCAGCTCACTGGATTTCAGCCGTATCAATGCCAGGGAGCTGGGTGAGGATGTCATGGAGTTTGAACCGTATATCGGTCAATGCCGCTTCAATGACTGCGTGCATCAGAATGAGCCCGGCTGTCCGGTGAAGGAAGCGGTGCAGCAGAAAAAAATACCTCTGATCAGATATCAGAATTATCTTTCGATATTGGAAATGATCCAGCAAAGAAGGGAGAAATACATATGATCATATCACCATCCGTACTTGCAATGGACTATTCGAGAATGAAGGAACAGACCGAAGCGGTCAACGCCTCCCGGGCGGAGTGGCTTCACTTTGACGTCATGGACGGACATTATGTGCCCAATCTTTCCTTCGGACCCGATCTTCTCAGAGGTTTTGACAAACTGAGCGATCTGGTCATGGACGTACACCTGATGGTTGAACAGCCTCATATGTTCATCAAGCCCTTCGTTGATGCCGGTGCGGATATCATCACCGTGCATGAGGAAGTGCTGCGTGATTATGAAAGAGTCATGGAAATGCTCGAATATATTCACTCGTTCGGCGTCAAGGCAGGTCTGGCCATCAATCCGATGACCGATGTCAGAAGACTTCAGGCATATCTGAAGCACTGCGACCTGTTTCTGATCATGTGCGTGGAGCCCGGCTACGGCGGCCAGCCGTTCCGTCCCGCTTCACTCTCCAAGATCAAGAAGCTGCGCGGCTGGATTGACAATACCGGTTCCAAAGCGCTGATCTCCGTGGATGGCGGCATCAAGTTCGAAACCGGAAGGGATTGTGTGCTGGCCGGCACCGATGTGCTGGTGGCAGGCTCCTACGTATTTAAAGATGATATCGGAAAGGCGGTTGATAACCTTGTCCACTGCGCTGATCGCACTCAAGCTGACAAAGAGAATTCCTGAGATAGACGCGGATTATATCGGCGCTGATCTCGGAGCACTGATTCTTGCAAAGCAGGGCAGGCATATGCGCCTTGCCCTGGGGGATTTTGATTCCGTCGAACCAGAGGATCTGAATCTGATCAGACAGATGAGCGATGAGATGATTGTGCTCAATCCGATCAAGGATGATTCCGATTCCGAATCCGCCCTCAACCACGTGCTGGCGATGGGCTATGACAAGGTGATCATGTGCGGGGCGCTGGGCGGCAGGATTGATCATGAGATCGTCAATCTCAGACTGGTGTATAAAAGCCCCGGGAAAATCTCAATCCTCGACGATCAGAATCTGATCACCGCGTACGGCGTGGGCAGACATGTCATCCGGGCGCAGGGGTACAGCTACATTTCCTTCTTTACGGAAAGCGAAGCAATCATATCCCTGGAAAATATGAAATATCCGCTCAGAGACAGACGGATCACTTACAGTGATCTCTATACGGTTTCCAATGAGATTCTTTCAGAGGAGGGAATCCTTGAGGTTTCCAGCGGGTCGGTTCTGGTCATCCAGAGCAAAGACCAATAAAAATAAAAAAGGGGCTGTTAAAAAACCTCCAGTAAATACTGGAAGTTAAACAGCTCCTTTTTTCTTGTATTTGTAAGATGATTTAGCTTTCTGATTCACAGAT
>CACWLH010000090.1 GCA_902761625.1 uncultured Erysipelotrichaceae bacterium | reverse complement strand
TATTAATTGTGGATGATGAAGAAAACATCCGTGAAGTTGTGCACGAATACTGTGAACTCAACGGCTATGATGCCGATGAGGCATGCGACGGTATGGATGCGATTGAAATGATCCGGAATACTGAATACGACTGTGTGATTCTTGACGTGATGATGCCGCGCCTGGATGGTTTTTCCACCTGCCGTGAAATCAAGAAAATCCGCCAGATCCCGGTGATCATGCTGAGCGCAAGACAGGAGGAGTATGACAAGCTTTTCGGATTTGAACTCGGCGTTGATGATTATGTAGTCAAACCGTTTTCACCGAAAGAGCTGATGGCCAGAGTCAAGGTTGTGCTCGAGCGCGGCAGACACAGTGAAACAAAAATCCTGAAATTCGGCGGTCTTGAGATTGATCCGCTTGGCAGAACGGTCAGCGTCGATGGGGAAAAGGCGCAGATGACCCCCAAGGAGATTGATCTGCTTCTCTATATGACCGCACATAAAAATATCGCTCTTTCCCGCCAGACCCTTCTTGAGGAAGTCTGGAATTATGACTATTTCGGAGATGACCGGACAGTCGATACCCATATCAAAATGCTGAGAAGAAATCTCGGCGCCTACAGGGATTACATTGTGACTGTCCGCGGTATGGGGTATAAATTTGAAGCTTGATACACATGCAATACGTTTCCGTCTCTGGCTTGCATTCTTTCTGCTGGCTGTCGGGATCACGGTTTTCATCGGCACCCTGCAGACAGGCCTGATCCGGCCATACTACCGCAATACCAAAATCCAGTCTGTCAGTACGGTCGCAGATCATATCCAGGAGGATCTGGTTGATATGAAAAGCGGCGCGGAAGGAATCCAGCAGGCTTTGCATGAAGCGGTGGATAACAGCGTGTGCGTTGTCATGTTCAATGACAGCGGCACACTTATTTATAATGCGGATTCACTCGGTGCCGGATGTATCTTCAATAACAGCCGGCATGAAGAGATCAGAAGTCTCATGAATGAAGAGGGAATGAAAGATGTTCTCAATGACACACAGAGAGAATATTCCGCCAATTTTGCCAATGATGCGACCGGTCAGGAAATGATCGTCTATGGCCGGCTGATCAAAGAGACGCTGGGAAACTATTACATGTTTGTGAATTCACCGCTGGAACCGGTGGACTCGGTGGTGACTTTCTTCACCAGACAATATGCTTATTACACAGCTATTGCGATCGTCATTGCCTCGCTTGTGGCATTTTATATTTCAAGAACTGTTACCGGTCCGATTGTCCGTATGAAAAATGAGGCATCCAAACTCAGCAACGCGGACTATGACACGGATTTTGACGGCGGCGCCTATACGGAAACGCGCGAGCTGGCCAGCACGCTGAATCTGGCAAGCGACAAGCTTGGCAGAGTGGATGAGCTGCGCCGTGATCTGATCGCAAATGTTTCCCATGATATCCGCACACCTTTGACCGATATCCGCGCCTATGCGGAGATGATCCGCGATGTCTCCGGTGACAATCCGGAAAAGCGCCGCAAGCACCTGGGTGTCATCATCCGCGAAACCGAATATATGAACCGCCTTGTCAATGACATGAGCGAGCTGTCCAAGATGCAGTCGGGCAATTATGAACTGAATCGGGACAATATGGATCTGTGCGATGCGATCCGCGATATTGTCGATATGGATGAATCGCTGATCGAACAGGCCGGTGTCACGCTGCATGTGGATATTCCCGAATCAATCACCGTATATGCGGATGACATCAAGATTTCCCAGATCATTGCAAACTATCTGTCCAATGCGATCAAGCATACAGAGCGGGGCGGCAATATCACCATCCGCGCCTATATGAAAGATGAGGAAACGGTGCGGGTTGAAGTTGAGGATGAAGGCGAAGGCATTGATGCAGCGGAGCTGCCCTATATCTGGGACAGATACCAGAAGTCATCGCATTCCTTCTCCCGCTCAATGACATCCACCGGTCTGGGCCTGGCAATTGTCAGAGGAATCGCCGAAGCCCATGGCGCCGGTTATGGCGTGAAATCAGAAAAGGGCAAGGGCTCATTGTTCTGGCTGGAGCTGAAGAAAACAAATGAAGCGTGATTATCTCAACGGTACGGATTATACCGTCGAACAGAAAAAAGGAATGTACCATTTCAATTCAGACACGGAACTGCTGGGCAGATTCGTGATTGTCAAAAGGAATGATACTGTTCTTGATATCGGCTGCGCCTCGGGAGCGCTTCTGCTGTATTGCGCAAAACACCATCCTTCATCATTATGCGGAATTGATCTGTTTGATGAAGTGATCGAAAGCGCCGGAGAAAATCTGGCATATAATGGTGTGGAAGCTGAACTGATCAAAAGCAGGGTCCAGGATTTCAAAGGACGGAAGTTTTCTCTGATTGTGTGCAATCCGCCATATTTCAATACGAAAGAAACTTCCCTGATCAATCCGAATCCATATCTGGCCGCCGCCAGACATGAAACATTTCTGAAACCGGATGAATTGTTCGCTTCTGCGCAAAGACTGCTTGCGGATCAGGGCAGATTCTGCATTGTACACCGTGCTTCTAGGATTCATGAGCTGTTTGAAACAGCTTCAGCTTACGGCATGCGGTGCACACGCATGAAAATCGCTTATTACGCCCATGGCAAAACGGCTGTCAGCGCGGCGATGGAATTCCGTATTTCGCAGGAAAGACAGATGGTGATTGAACCGCCTGCATATATGGATGACAGGAACACATTTGATGAAAGGGGATAGAAGCTTATGAATACTGCCGTAACAGTTCTGATTATCCTTTTTATCATGATGCTTGTGCTGATGCTGAATCTGCTGTTTCATAAACAGCCGCAGACAGCGCCGGACGGGATGGTTGTGATGCCTGTTTCTGATTTGCTGGATGAACCGGATGATCCTGAGGATGATTCATTCTTCCCGGATGATCCGCTGTTTGCTGAAGAGCCTGAACAGCCCAAAGAACCTGAAAAGTCTGAAGAGCCTGAAACCGCTCAGCAGAAGAAAGAAACAATGCCTGCAGAGCTTATGGATGCTGAATCAGTTGATGAGCATGAAGATGATCTTTTGTTTGATCAGGACATTCTCGACGAACTGCTCGGCGAGTATGATCCGGATTTCGCAAACAAAGAAACAGAAGAACCGGTCAAGGAAATTGAATTTGATCAGCCGGAAGAACCGGTACAGCCCGAAAAGCAACGGCAACCGGAATTGACCGCTGATGATCCATACAGATATCAGACAGAGCCGGATGAGGATGATCCCTATGATCAGGTCTTTCTGCTCAGACAGGGCGTGCGGATCGCATGGCCTGACAGCGATGTGATGATGATTTCAACATCATTCAAAGGCTCCGTTCTTTACATCTGGCAGGGACTTTCCAAAAGCAATGAAATGATCCTTTTCGATGTCCATGAAAAAGAACTCGGTTATCCGCTTCTCGAAGCTGCACGCAGAATCTCGGATATGAATCTGAAACCGGCCGACAGATTTGCCTTTCTGATCCATACGGATGACATTGATGAAGCCGGCTGCCGTCAGAATGCGGCTGACTTCCTGAGGGCGGAGAGAATGGTGCCTGCAATGGTGATTTCCGATTATGCCCAGCAATTCGTCAACAGCGGCATCCTTTCTGAATATGAAATGATTTCAGTCGGCACCAGTCCGCATATGATTCTGCAGACCCAGGCGGCTGAAGACACCGTCAAAAAGATCCTGCAGATGAGTCTGAAATATCTGAAGGACGATCATGTCAATGAAACCGCAGTGGAAGCCTTCAGCCGGATGAAAAAACATCTTCCGCTTGGAAGCAGAACCGGACTGAATTTCGGCATGAATACAAAAAAAGCTGCCAGAAAGGCTTCTGAGAAAATTCCAGGCACGCAGGGTTGGGTAAATCCTTCTTTCAAAACATCATCTGCAGAGGGTGTCACAACAATCAGCCTGTCTGCACCGGATGAGGTGTGTCTGGAAAATACCATGAATGAATTCCGCGAAAACATGCGGCGCAATCAGCTGACCTTCAGAGTGATCCGCCATGTTCACGGAACGGCGCCGGCATCGGTAA
This sequence comes from uncultured Erysipelotrichaceae bacterium, assembly GCA_902761625.1. Classification (GTDB taxonomy): domain Bacteria; phylum Bacillota_I; class Bacilli_A; order Erysipelotrichales; family Erysipelotrichaceae; genus Bulleidia. The sequence goes on along the minus strand of CACWLH010000090.1, from coordinate 3,005 downwards.
ATGATGATGCATTTATCAGAATTGAAAAGGCTTATTCTTCCGCCGGATTCACAAGGACACTGATTCCTGTGCTTTCTGAAGAAGAATATACAATCCGCGGTATCCGCACATTGTCAATTCCGTCCAGACGCATGGACAGAAGAAGTCTTGATCAGCTGCTGATGAAGGTGCTGCTCGGAGAGTAAGGAACCATATTTTGCCAATAAGAAAGGTGTATTCACTATATACTGTACGAATACACCTTTTCATATGCTTATCGCTCAATGATGATCCATTGAAGAAAGAATATCACGCGCAAAACAGATCTTCTTTTGAATCTGTGCGGATTCATTTTCAAGCCGTTCAATCGCCTGGCAGAGAATCTGCTGGGCACGCAAAGAACCGCAGTCAAGAATTTCACTGATCTCAATGAGATGCAGACCGGCTTTCTGATACATGAGGATCAGATTCAGTCTCTCAACAGCTTTGGGGCCATAGAGTTTTGCCCGCTGCGGTCCGGTTCTTTTGGTCGGTTTCAGAAGGCCGATCCGATCATAGTAAAACAGCTGCTTTCTTGTCACACCTGTTAAATCACATACTTCCCTGACCGTTTTCATCTGCATCATATACGTCATGAATTCTAAATCTGTTCCGCAAGGGAACGGTCAAGTGGTGTATATGCTGATCAGAACACACAGAAAAAAGGAACACAGCTGAATCTGTGTTCCATGAATTAACCGTTGACTTCTTCCGTGGTATCCGAAGCTTCTTCGCCGCCTGTTTCTGCGGGCGTCTGCTCAGGCTGTGCCTCAGGTGTTTCTTCAGCAGGAGTTTCCTCAGCGGGTATTTCCTCAACCGGAGTTTCTGCCGGCGGGGTTTCTTCTGTTGTCTGCTCTGCGGGAGTTTCTGCCGGTGCCTGTTCCGCAGGAGTTTCAGCTGCTTCCGTCTCAGCAGGCGTCTGCTGTGTTTCTTCTGAAACAGGAGTTTCAGCCGGAGCTGCTGTTTCCTGTGATGGCTCAGGTGTCAATGAGGGCACAGGAGTGGGCAGCGGCGCTTCAGAGCGCAGGGTGTAAATGACGAATTCCGCATTGGAAAGGAAACGTTCGTCACTCACCGCCGTACCGACGCCGTTTGTGATATCAAGGGTGAATGCATCGGAGATGTTATGTTTGCCGCGGAGATACTCGGTTGCCATAGCCGGTGTATAGGTGGATCCGAAGATGTAATAGACCTGACCGCCATGGCTGTGACCGCTCAGGAAATAATCGGTCAGATCAGCCGGGACTTTGCCCGCGGTATCCGGTGTATGGCAGACGGTAATGACATAGCTGTTCGATGAGACGTTGGAATATGCGGCAGGGATATCCTGCATGCCGTTGAGCCCGTTGTCCAGGCCGACCAGTGTGATTGACTGGGAATCCATGTTATGAAGCAGAACACTGCGGTTGTCCAGAATTTCAAATCCGGAGCTTTCCAGAATATTCCTGACCGCGGTCTTTGTTTCATCATTTCTCTGATCATTGTCACCGAGCACTGCGAATTTGCCTAACGGCGCCTTCATTGATTTCAAGGCTGCTTTCAGTATTTCCGCGGATTCCTCATCCGGCTGCGCATCATTTTCATAGAGATCGCCGCCGAAGACGATGATGTCCGGCGATGTGTTGCGGACTGCATTTACAAAAGTTTCCAGGCGGCTTTCTTTGAGAAAGGTTCCATATTCAAGATCCGAGAAGAACATCATATTGATCCCGTCCATCTGGCGGGGAATCTTCAGATTGGACAGCGTCTCGTTGCGCCGTGTGATCCGTTTGGGAGCGATGACGAATGAATCCAGAATCAGAAACAGGATGATCGCGACAATCGTTCCCAGCAATATGAATATCTGCATCAGCGGGTTGTCTTTGATTTTCTTCATAGCCACTATGATAACACAACTGTGCCTGCTGATGTTACAATAGAGAATGAGGGGAAGCGGTATGATTGATAAAACATATCTGATTCAGATGGACTGTCTGATCCGCAATCAGAAAGCCCGTCCGGGGGCAGTGGAACTGATTGATGCGCTGAATGAAAACGGCTTTTCTTATGTCATAATCAGCGAGCAGTCCGGACGGACAAGAGCGCAGATGGTTGAACTGTTTGAAAACTGCGGATTTCATTATATTGAGCCGGGCGATCTTTATACCAGCGCCATGGCAGCGGTCGATTATCTTCTGATTAAATTCCCGCAATGGAAAAAAGCCGCTTATATCGGCGGCAAGGGGATTGCGTCAGCACTGGAACAGGGCGGTTTTGTCATCAACAATTCCAGACCTGATGTTGTATTTGCGGCCATGGACCGCAATCTCAGCTACAAGGATTACTCTGATACGCTTCAATATCTGCTCAACGGTTCCGTATTGATTTCCACCGACAGCCGCAGAACGCAGCTGATTGACGGCGTGGAAATGATTGGTAACGGAGCAGTGGTGAAAATGCTCGAATATGCCTCTGAAAAACGATCCGTTGATTTCTCTCGGGGCAGTGATATTCTGCTGCGGATGGCGCTTCGCTATATCGGCGTCAAAGCGGAGAATGCGCTTGCGGTCGGCGAGGACTTCATCCGTGACATCGTTCCGGCAATCGGACGGGGCATGGAAACCGTATTGGTTACCAACGGGGAAGGCATCAATGATCTTCCAATCACTGACAAGCTTCATCCCACTTATATTGTTGAGGATCTCAGCGGTCTTGTGCGCTAGCCATAGCGATGAATGCGCTGGCAATGGCGGCGTGTTTGGGATCATCCCGAAGTCTTTCCGGATGCCATTGCACGGCCACGAGCCATCTATCATTATCTGATTCGAAGGCTTCGATCACATGGTCGTTGACTGAGTAAGCAGAAACGATCAGTCCTTCTCCGAGTCTGTCTACTGCCTGGTGATGGAAGGAATTGACTCTGTTTTCTCCCTGTAGGATCCGGCTGAGACGGGCGTTCTCGACGATCTCGATCTCGTGGGTGAAGGATTCCCGGGTCTGTTCGATCA
>CACWLH010000089.1 GCA_902761625.1 uncultured Erysipelotrichaceae bacterium | reverse complement strand
CATATTCGAAGAAGCCGAACTTCAGACCAAGCGGTTCAAGGGTTGACTGTGCAATCATATTGCCGGGTGCTCCGATCAATGAGAGATTGCCGCCCATCGCTGCTGCGAAGACCAGAGGCATCAGCAGTCTGGAACGTCTGAATCCGCTTTTAGCAGCGATACCGATGACAACCGGAATCAGGATTGCGGCTGTTCCTGTATTTGAGAGAACACCGCTCATAAGACCGACGATCACCATGATCGCAATGATCAGACTGCGTTCGCTTTTTGCAAATTTAGTGACGATACCGCCGATTTCGTTTGCCATACCTGTTTCAAACAGGGCACCGCCGACGATGAACATTGCGACAAAGAGAATGACATTGGAATCGATGAATCCGGCGAATGCGGTTTTGACATCCAGCACACCAGTGACAACCAGGCCGACGCAGACGATCATTGATGTCAGTCCAAGGGGTATTTTTTCAGTGACAAACATCACGACTGCAAATGCCAGAAACAATAATGTGATGACTGCAGGAGACATATTTTTTTCTTCCTTTCATGTGTCTGTTTTCAGTTTTTTTCCTCTGGCCGGGAGGATGTGCAGCAATGTAACCGGTTTCTTTTTACACTATTAGAATGACGCGGTTTTATAATTTTGTAAAATTAATAATTTTGCAGTTAGTATAAATTTTAACTATAATAAATCTGAGAAAGAAGAACGCATATGACAATTACTCAACTTGAATATTTCTGTGCTCTGTGCCGTCTGCGCTCGGTGACAAGAGCTGCTGAAGAGCTATGTGTCTCACAGCCGACCATTTCGATCGCCATCCGCAATCTTGAAAAAGAGCTTCACGTAAGACTGCTTCATCATGGAAGGAATACAGTAAGCCTGACTGAGGAAGGGGAGCAGTTTTACCGCAAAGCATCTGAAATTGTGCGCCGTACACAGGATCTTAAATCCGAATTTTCCGAGCTTGGCGAATCGGCTCTGCCGCTGCGTCTGGGCATCCCGCCGCTGATCTCCACCGTATTTTTTCCGATGATGCTGGAGGAATTTCATAAGAAGTCGGATATTCCGGTTCATCTTTATGAGTACGGATCAGAAAGAGCGAGAAATCTTGTGAATTCCGGCGAACTTGATCTGGCGATGGTAAATATGGATTTTTATAATATTGATCAATTTGAAAGCCAGATGTTAATGACCGATCGTTTTGTATACTGTGTCGCAAAGAACCATCCGATGGCTTCACGCAGCAGTGTGACAATAGAAGATCTTGCAGATGAAAAGATCATTCTTTTCAATACTGATTCTGTTCAGAATGAACAGGTTCTGTCCCGTTTTCATTCCAGAAATCTGAATGCAAATGTGATCATGCATATCAGTCAGCTAAAGACAATTGAGAATGTGATTGAAAGCGGACAGTGCGGTGTATTTCTATTTTCATCGATCGATCTGGATCCGGAAAAGTTCGTTAAAATCGAACTGACTCCGATGATTGCAAGCCGTTTTGGACTGATCTGGAAAAAGGGAACGTATATCTCAAGGAGAGCGGAGAAATTCATCCGTTTTGCCCGCTCATTCGATATCATGAAATATTGACCCAGGACTGCGTGATTAAGACCCGGCACTCACACGAGGCCGGGTTTTTATTATTGCCAGGAAAGTCATCATTATAACGATTTCTTTTGGTGATATTACGAAACATAATTTGTTCTTTGGTTTGTTCGCCTTTACGATAGAAGTAGCTTTTATCAAAAAGAAACATATCAAAACGCTCAGACTGTGCATGGAAAGCCTGCTAATAAAATTAGCAGAAACTTTCAGGAAGGACGGTGATGTGGTAGGAGCCATGATGAAAAGACCGATTTAACGGCCTGATGGTAATAAGCAGGACATTCATTCATTTGTTCTGGGATTGCTCGTCCAGAAGAGTACGCATGTATTCTTTGACCTTGCCGTAGTAAATGCGAAGGAATTTGTTCGCACCAGCGGTCATGTAAACGTAATACTCTTTACCTTCAGAACGTTTCTTATCAAGGAACTGGTACACCGGATCATCCTCCGGCATATTCTGAAGCAGGCAGGTCATGATCTGGAACAGTGTCTTACGCAGCCTGGCAGATCCGCACTTGGAGGCTTTGACGCTCTTGGCGACACGCTGACCGGAATCGTCTCTGCCGGGATCTACACCGGCAAATGCAGTGAGTGCTTCGCGGTGGGTAAAACGCATGACATCACCGATCTCAGCCATCAGCTGTGGTCCAAAGGTTGTGCCTACGCCATACATACCCATGACGACAGGATATTCCGGAAGTTGAGCAGCCAGTGAGTTCATATCCACGCGGAGTTTCTCCACATGCTCAGATTCAAGGTTCAGCTGCTTGATACTGAAGCGGATGAGATCCCTGTAACCATTCTCCTTCGGGAGGGTTGCCACGAGGCTTTTAGAGGCACTATATATCTCTTCAGCCTTCAGTTCATTGAAGATATAGCCGTGCTTCTTACAGAAAGCCGTGTAACGCTCTTTAAAGGCATTGAGGCTGAGTTTGCGGACACAGTCCACATGCCAGAAAGAATACGCAAAATCGACCCATTTCTCGCTTCCATCAGAACGTACAGGGGAATCAAACAGATTGTTGACTCCGGGGTATGTCTGATCCAAAAGAGCGATCAGGTTGGATTTGGCGGCTGTCTTCTGCTTCATGAAGAAGTCAAACTGGGTATTCATGGTTTTCAGTTGTTCACGCTTGGAATCCATGTCTGAATATTCTCTGAGTTCATGCCAGTTGTCAAGAGTATACCGGGCAATCTTCTTCGCATCAGCCGGATCTGTCTTAACTTTGCGAATCGTATTATTGCCAAAGTTCTTGATCAGATGCGGATTGACAGCTGACACAAAGATCTCTGCTCTGTGCAGAGCTTCAACGATTGGCCGGTGATAGCGGCCGGTACATTCTAAAACAGCTTTTGTATCACCATCCAATGATTTGATAAAAGACGCAAGGTCATTCAGATCACTTTTGTTGTGATACACATCGAAAGGTTTGCGGATTACAACACCGCCAGGCTGCAGGACCGCAACGGTGCTTCTGCCTTTCGACACATCGATTCCTACTGCGTTTAACATACTGATTGTCCTCCATGAAATTGTATGTGCAATGGTACCGGCATTTCCTCATTGCTTATTCAATCTCCTGGGGTATCACACGAACGCATATCCGGAATACGGTTCAACCTGCTTAAATCGAACAACTGCGAATGAGTGACCGGCTGACTGGCTTTCCAACGGACGCAATATGGTCCAAGGAGAAAAACGTCACACCAATGCCATCTCATTCTAACAGTTCCAACAATGAGAGGATGTAGACCTGGCTGGCTGTCAGGTATTACACCCTGTACCTATATAGTAGGAGGAGAAAATATGCTGGATACAAAACTTTATACATTATTGAAAGTCGCGGAGCACCGCAATTACACCCAGGCAGCCAGATCGCTGAATCTGACCCAGCCGGCTGTTTCCCAGCATATTCATGCGCTGGAACATGAGCTTGGCGTCAAACTGTTCGAACGCTCCGGAAACCGGCTGATACTGACCAGGGCGGGGGAGAAGTGTGTCTCGGCTGCCCGGGCAATTTCAAATCTTTACAGCAATCTGCGCTTTGAACTGTCCGGAAGCGCGGCCGGTATCCGCGAGGTCAATATCGGCATCACCCATACGGTTGAAAGCAATCACATTTCCGAAGCGCTGGCCAAATATGCGTCGGACAATCAGGATGTGAAGATCAAGCTGATCACGGACACCCAGGCAAATCTCAAAAAGAAACTGAAAAACTATGAACTGGATCTGGCCATCATCGACGGTTCGGTGACGGACAGTTCATTTGAGACAAGGCTTCTTGATACAGACCGTCTTGTCTTTGTGACTGACATCTCCCATCCGCTGGCCGAAAAGTCATCGGTGACCCTTGATGAAATCCGTCATGAAAAGCTGATCCTTCGTCTGCCGGGCTCAGGCACCGCCAACATGTTCATTGCGGCCCTTGAGGCAAGGGATATCTCCATTGAGGCATACAATGTCATTCTGGAAGTAGACAATGTGGCGACGATCAAGGATCTGGTCATGCAGAAATACGGAGTTTCGGTTTTGGCGGAAAGCGCATGTCTGGATGAGATTATAAAAAACAGACTGGCCGCTCTGCCGATCGATCAGCTGCAGATGAGAAGGGAGATCAATATCATCTATACAAAGAATCTTCAGTATATGGATTTCCCGGATGAAATCATCCGCACATACAATGACGTCAGATAATTTATATCGAATTCAGCTGTTTGAAATGATATGATTGTCCATGTATTTAATGTTCATGGAGGATCATATGAACAGACTGAAAAAGATATTCACAGCTGTCATGGCAGTCATCATGCTCAGCAGCTGCAGTTCCACAAAAGATTATTCCTTCCTGACAACAAGCGCAGGAACTGTGTCAACCATCACCGCGTCCGGCGGAATTCTGAAAGAACCGTACAATCTCGGCGGTTCAGGCATCACGGAATTCTGTTCGGCGATGAATCTGATTCAGAAGCTGGTTGTCATTGACAAGGATGAGATTCCGGAAGATACCGGATATGAACTGCTGATCTATACAAGAACCGGTCATACCACCATGCATGTGGCGCCGCCTTATATCGCGGTTGCGGACAACTGGTACCGGATTGATGATGAGGAAGGGCTTTACTATCTCAATATGATGGTGAAAGTCATTGAACGTCAGAATATTCTTGATCCCGAAGCAAATTCCTGAAAAAAGAGCTTTATGAGAGAATCTCAGCGATTTTCTCAAAGAGCTCTTCTTTTGTTTCATAAGCAATCACATGGAAGTAAGGATCGCCTGTGATCATGGCGGATAAATGAACCTGGCTTCTGCGGTAGAATACATAGCATGGCTTGTTCAGCTTTTCCGCAAAGGCGAGTTCATATCCGACCCCGATTGAAGGGGTTGTGCACTCGGCGATGAGCAGGTCGCACTCCTTGAGCCAGGAGGTATCCTGTTCATAGATATTCCGGTCCCGTTCCTCCTGTTCAAAAGAGGAAAGCGAGAGATCGCCGATATGTTCGGTGAGAACGGTATCCGTCTGCTTGATGAAAGCGATCATATCATGATAAATCTGTGCGTCCGCCCGTCCGCCGCGGATGCTGGCCGCAAAATATACTTTCTGATTCATAATGAACCTCCATGGATTATCGTATAATGATGGCAGGAGATTGAAAAGTGTTATGAAACTCAAAGAAGAACAGGTGAGCGCTGAATATGTGTTCAGAGGAAAGATCATCAATGTGAGATGCGACAAGGCGAAGATCTTCGACGGCAGGATCGTCGACCGTGAAGTGGTTGAACATCCCGGCGGCGTCGGCATCGCCCTTGAGGATGATGAAGGCAGATTCTTCATGGTTACCCAATACCGCTATGCCCAGGAACAGATCATGCTGGAATATCCGGCAGGCAAGAAGGAAAAGGGTGAAGATCCTTTGACGACCGCAAAGCGTGAAATCGTCGAGGAAACCGGCTATGAGGGAAGAGACTTTGTCTATCTTGGAAACATGGTTCCCACTCCGGCCTATGATACGGAAGTGATTGAACTCTATTACGCCAGAACCGGAAAATACATCGGCCAGCATCTTGATGATGACGAAAGCATACGTCTGTCCAGACTGACTCTGGATGAGATTACCGAAAAGATTGTCAAAGGCGAAATCAATGATGCCAAGACAATGGGCATGACATTCCTGATCAAGGAATTCAAGGAGCGCAATCAATGAAAAAGAAACCTGTGGTAATTGAGGATCTGTTTGATTACAGATATCCGGAAAATCTGACTTACAGCCCGGACGGAAAAACCCTTGCCTTTACCCTTGCAAAAGCAGACAGGGAAAAGGATAAATATCATCGTGATGTATGGATCATCCGTGACCGGAAGGTGTCGCAGCTGACATCCGCTTTCTCCTCATCCATCGTGTTCTGGGATGATGATACCCATCTGGTGATCAGAAGGGCGAAAGAGGAACATGAACCCGGTGTCACGGAGCTTTACAAGATTGATATTAACGGCGGCGAAGCAATGGAATGGCTGAAGATTCCATTCCCCGTGAACGGAATCAAAAAGGTCTCTGATTCTCTTTATGCCATTGCCGGAATGATTGACAAGAATGATCCGGACGCATGGAAGAAAGATGCACAAACCCGTAAAAAGGAAGCGGAAGAGAAGAAAAAACAGGGAAATGTCCAGGTTGTGGATGAAGTGCCTTACTGGTTCAACGGCGCCGGCTTCACAAACGGAAACAGAACCGCTTTGTTCATCCTGAACACAGCTGATAACAATCACATCAAGAGAATCACATCCGCTGATTTTTCCATGGGTGAATTCATTGTGGATGACGGGGTTGTTTACTACACAGGCAATGTCATGAAGACTGTTCAGAGTCTTTACAGCCGTGTTTACAGCTACAACACAAAGACAAAAAAGAAGGAAACCGTTTATAAAAAGGAAGACCATGAGATCTACGCGCTGATGAAAGACAATGACCGTCTTGTCGCGCTGGCCAGCGATATGAAGGAATACGGTGTCAACCAGACACCCGATCTGGTCGAGATCAGAGACGGAAAGATCAGAACCATCCTTGATCCGCACAGACAGTTCGGCTCCAGCGTGGTCGGCGATACATTGCTTGGCGGCGGAAAGAGCGGCGTCATGAAGAACGGTTCCATCTATGTGGTTGTCACCGAAGAGGATCATAATGCCGTATGGAAATATGATTCCGCTTATGAAAAAACGGTTATATATGATGAGCCCGGCAAAGTCGCGATGATCGATGTGAATGAAGAGAAGATCGCCTTCGTGAAACAGGGTGCGGACAGTCTCGGCGAAATCTATGAGATGAATCATGACGGCACGGAATGCGTGAAGCTGACTGACTTCAACAGCGCATGTCTGAAAGACAAATATGTCGCGCTTCCGCAGAGAGTGGATTATGTGTCAAACGGCACAGAACTGCACGGCTGGGTACTTCTGCCTGAAAACTATGAGAAGAAAAAGAAGGTTCCGGCAGTACTCGATATCCATGGCGGACCGAGATGCGTCTATGCCGAAATGTTCTTCCATGAAATGCAGGTATGGGTATCCCGCGGCTATGCGGTATTCTTCACCAATATTCCCGGTTCCGACGGCAGAGATGACGCCTTTGCGGATATCCGCGGAAAATACGGTACAATTGATTATGAAGCACTGATGGATTTCACCGATGCGGTGCTGAAGAAATATGACAGGATTGATCCGGAAAAGGTCTGTGAAACCGGAGGCTCCTATGGCGGCTTCATGACCAACTGGATCATCACCCATACCGACCGTTTCTGCGCGGCCGCTTCCCAGCGTTCCATTTCCAACTGGATTTCCATGTCATTCATTTCCGATATCGGCCCGTACTTCGGACCCGACCAGTGCGGCGCACCGGGACTTTACGGGGATGAGAATACAAGACTGATGTGGGAAAGAAGTCCTCTGCGTTACGCAAAGAACTGCAAGACGCCGACATTGTTCATCCACAGCGATGAGGATTACAGATGTCCGCTGCCTGAAGGCATGCAGATGATGCAGGCGCTGGCAGCTAACGGCGTGGAAACAAGAATGGTGATCTTCCACGGGGAAAACCATGAACTTTCCCGCGGCGGAAAACCGCTCAACCGGGTCAGAAGACTGAAAGAAATCTCTGACTGGTTCGACGCTCACACAAAATAAACAGACCGGTATTCAGATAACAGAATAATCAGGAGGTTTCACCATGACTTATCGTATTGTATCGGATTCCACATCCAATTTATTCACGCTCAGCGGGAATATTGACTACAGAACAGTTCCGCTGAAAATCCTGGTGGACGGCATCGAGTATGTGGATGAGCCGGGACTGGACACCGAAGCGCTTGTCGCCAAAATGGAAGCCAGCCAATGGGGATCTTCGACTTCCTGCCCGGCAATCCAGGAATGGCTGGATGCCTTTGAAGGCGCGGATTATATCTTCTGTGTCACGATCACATCAGGCCTTTCCGGCAGCTACAACTCCGCTCTTAATGCCAGGGATATCTATGTCAGTGAACATCCCGAAGCAAAAATCTATGTGGTTGATTCACTGTCCACCGGCGGTGAGATGGAGCTGATCATCGAAAAGATCAGAGAATGCATGGAAAAGGAGCTTTCCTTTGAGGAAGCAGTCCAGGTCATCCGTGATTATCAGACCCATACCCATCTGCTGTTTACCCTGGAATCATTGAACAATCTTGCCAAAAACGGACGTGTTTCCCCGGCAGTTGCCAAAGTCGCGGGACTGCTCGGAATCCGTTTCCTCGGCAGAGCCAGTGAAGAGGGAACACTTCAGCAGGCGCATATCTGCAGAGGACCGAAGAAGACGCTGACCATGTCATTCTCCGAAATGGTCAAGATGGGCTATAAAGGCGGCAAGGTGAGAATTCATCACTGCCTCAATCAGGCCGCAGCTGAAAAGCTCAAGAATCTCATTCTTTCCGAATATCCTCATGCGGATGTCACCGTGACACCTTGCACAGGCTTGTGTTCCTATTATGCGGAGCGCGGCGGAATGATCTTCGGATTTGAAGATTATTGATTTCAAAAAAACATAAACATCAAAAAATCGTCCCGAGGGAGGCACTTCGTAAGGAAGTGTCTCCCTCGGGATGTTTTGATCCTAACGATTGAATTTCAGATGAAATTGAATTTGCCGAAAAGGGATGGTTTAATTGTCTCAACAACCGCATTTTTACAGAGGGACTGAGGGTATGGAAGAAAAACAGCGACCATCATTATCTGAAATTAAAGCGATACTGACCCAATTCGAGATTCCGGGAGTG
>CACWLH010000088.1 GCA_902761625.1 uncultured Erysipelotrichaceae bacterium | reverse complement strand
TTTCAAAGATCTGCCGCGCTGCTCTTCCCGAGCGCGCTTTGATAATATACCACCCGGACTTGTCAGTGTCAACAACTTTTTTCAAATTGTTTTCTGAGATGTTGTTCTCAGCGCTGACCTCTTCCGTTCGGCAAGTACTTAGTATACTCTTTCTTTTACCCTTGTCAAACATTATTTCTGACTTTTTTCAGTTTTGATTTCACCGCTATATACCTGAATATTCCGGCTTTTACATACTGAAAAACGCAGCTGTCAGTGAGTGAGAATATGCTTCTTCACTCCTGCCTGCTGCGTTTGAAGTTAAGCTGTTTTGTACGTTTATAATCAGTCAGAATCTGTCTGTTTCATAAAGTCTTTAACAGTATTCAGATATTCCTCGGGATATTCCAGATGAACCGCACGTTTTGCACGCAGCCGGATATGCCTGACATCCTGCAGTCTGCTGCAGGCAAACTTTGCGTTTTCTTCTGACATTGCTCCATTCAGCGTTCCATCATCCAGAATTTCCGTATCTGCCTGAATCAGAAGTACCGGACACGTGATTTTACATAATGCTTCAGTATGATCGAAGCCCTCATTCCAGGTGCCATCAGCGAATGCTTTGCCAACGTGCGGGTCATACTGATCGATCCCGCGGATCGTTTCGCTGAGCAGCGGTGACACAAACGGAATTTCTGTTGTCTTCTGCCAATGCAGCATTCTTGTAATCACGATCAGAATTCTGAGCATTCCCTTCTTGGCCGAATATTGCTTCACGCCGTATAAATCGTTTTTGTTCTTCAGCCAGAAAAGAAGAAAATCACCTTCATTGTCTTCCTTTACCGCTTTCTCACTGATCATGAATTCGCGGTATGCATTCGTTTTGCGTATTGCCGGATACTCTGATGAAAACAGCGGCGGATCCTCGAGTACTGCCGATCTGATCAGATCCGGCTTGTTTGCGGCAAGCCATACCGCGAGCAGTCCTCCGGCAGAGTTTCCGCAGATAATCACCGGTCTGCCGATCACTTCCTCAATAAACTTGGCAAGAGAAGATCCGATATTGCCCGCATTCATTTCATAGTCATCCGGGCATCTGGTTTTACCATGCCCCGGTAAATCAGGTACGTAAACATGATATGTATCACACAAAGCTGTCATCACGCGATGATAGGAAAACCAGTCCATCATCTCTCCATGCAGCAATACCATAACAGGCTTTTCCGTATCAGAGGATTCGGCATAATGAAAACGCACATCACCGACGGTGACATCCTTTTCTTTATAGCCTGCTTTCTTCAGCCTCAAATGTCCGGGATTGCGATAAAGCGCAATCAGAATAACGATCACCGGTATCAGTCTGAGCAGGATCCGGATCAGATTAATCAGCAAATGAATCATCGCATCTCCTCATAACTATAATACTGTCAAATACCATTGCGATTCATGCATACTTTGCATCATATCCAGGATAATGATTAAGATTTTGGACAGGCATGGATTCTTTCATTTCAGCAATCCGACGATTCTGAATCGATCCGTTTTGCATGCATCTTAAGAAATTCGGTATTTCTGATGGCTGTACCTGCCCTTTCCATGAAAAAGGTATGACGATGTACCGGCTCAGTGCTCTTTCCGGCGTTCCTCATACCACTCTCATCAGCATCATCAACGGTGATTCCAAAAATCCGGGCATCATGACCATCAAGAAACTGTCCGATGCCTTCGGTATATCGCTGGCGGAATTCTTCAGTTCGGAATTATTCTGATCATCATACCCAAACCAGCACCTTCCGGCTGTCCTGAGTGGCAGCCTTTTTCGTATGACATTGCATTTTTTTCTTTGACCCTCTTGAATAATTCAAACAATTGTTTAAACTAAAATTAAACAGATGTTTAAATTGTTTGTTTAAATACGGAGGACACATAATGACAAGAGACACATCAGGTTTGACAAAACCTCTGAAGCTGGGACGCTTCAGCATCAAGAACCGCATCTGGAATTCCCCTCTTTGGACCCGTACTGCTTCCGTTGAAGGAGAGATCACAGACCGTACCATCGCTCACTATGAAGCTCGTGCAAGAGGTGGATGCGGCGTCATTACCACAGAGGCGTGCTCGGTAGACGGCAGGCATACATGGAAGACACCGCAGATCGCGATCTATGATGAAAAATTCCTGCCCGGTCACAGAAGACTTGTAGAAACGATCCATGCCTATAACATCCCGATCATCTGTCAGATTCATCACGCCGGCATGTTCGGAAACGATCCGGTTTCCCCTTCCGGCGTCAAGTGCGCGGACCTTGGCAAAGTCGGAGAATTTATCGAGTCCAGAGTTTTGACTCTGGAAGAGATCGAAGAGATCCGTGACCTGTTCATTGCGGCAGCCTGCCGCGCGCAGGCAGTCGGATATGACGGTGTGGAAGTCCATGGCGCCACTGCTTATCTGCTCGAACAGTTCTTCTCACCTCACAACAATCATCGTGAAGACAAGTATGGCGGCTCCGTCGAAAAAAGAGCGACCCTTGCCGCAGAGATCATCGGCGGGATCAGAGCTGCCTGTGGTCCTGATTTCATCATCGGTTATTGCGGTGCTGACTGTGACTGGGTAGATGGCGGCATTACGAGAGACCAGACAACCATTCTTGTTCAGATCCTTGAAAAAGCAGGACTGTCCTATTTCGATCTGCAGACAGACGGCACCTACGAAACATTCCATCGGATCGAATGCTCTGCGGGCTACAGAAGACAGCCGATCGGCCAGTTTGATAAAACTGCATATTACAAATCCATCCTGCATATTCCTGTCACCACCAGAGGCTCAGGTGAATATGATCCGGCTCATTGGAATGAGGCATTCCTCAAAGATGAATGCGACGCCATCCGTCTTGGCAAGCAGATGCTGGCAGATCCCGATGTTGCAAATAAAGCTGTCAGCGGAGACTGGGAAAACATCCGCACCTGCATCAAATGTGGAAACTGCATCAATTCCGGTGAAGTCATGCCTTATGAACTGAGCTGTGCGATCAACCCGGGAATGGGAAGATATGAAAAACCGGTACAGCCTGCATATGTGAAAAAGAATGTTGTCGTCATAGGCGGCGGTCCTGCCGGCATTGAAGCCGCAAGAGTTTCCGCTTTAAGGGGACATACAGTCACATTGATCGAAAAGAACGCGGATATCGGAGGCAATCTCTATGTTGCTTCCCTGCCTATTTCCAAAGAAACATTTGTCAACTACATCAACTGGGGCAAAGAACAGTTCAGACGCCTTGGCGTAAAGGTCATGCTCAATACTGAAGCAACGCCCGAACTGATCGATTCACTGGATCCGGATACTGTATTTATCGCAACCGGTTCAAAACCTGCAATGCCCAAGATCGTAGGCATTGACCTGCCATGTCTCATCAAGGCAGAAGACGTTCTCAAAGGCAAAGCACAGATCGGCAAGAATGTCATTGTCGCAGGCGCTGGCGAAGTCGGAATCGAAACGGCCGATCTGATCATGGTGAAGTATAAGCCCGAAAGTCTGACACTCATTGAAATGAGACCGGATCTTGGCATGGATATGAACCCGATGGACAAAGCAATGCTGTTTGCCAACGGTGCGCTGTTCCCGACACATTTCAGAAACGGACTCAGGCCGATGGTAAACACCAGAATCACCGCATTCAAAGAAAACAGCGTGAGTGCTATCGATGCAGACGGCAATTCCATTGAGATCCCTGCCGACACTATCGTTCTGGCAATGGGGTATGTCTCTGAGAAGAGTCTCGCGGATCAGCTGAGCGGCCGTTATGACGTAAAAGTCATCGGTGATGCAGCAAAGGTTTCCAAGATCGTAACAGCAATCTATCAGGCAAATCTCTTTGCTTCCAACAACTGATCTAAAACAAATGTTTTAAACAGAACCGGATTCCGGCTTTCGGGATCCGGTTTCATGGTATTATAGGTTTCATCAGCAGGCAGGTACGCTATGGCAAAAAAACAAAACACGAAAGAGACGGTGTTCAAAGTAGCTTCCAAAGTATTTTCTGAAAACGGATATAAGGAAACGACCATCCGTATGATTTCTGAAAAAGCATCTGTGAATGTTGCATCCATCAATTACTATTTTGGAGACAAAGAAAGACTCTACCTGGAAGTGATCCGTTACTGGGCTGCGGATGCATTCAAAGATTTCCCGCATGAGGCATTGTCTTCCGATGAGCTTGAGCCAAAGGAAAAGATCCGACAGTTCATTTATTACACACTTCTCTGCCTGCTTGGAAAAGACGGCAAAGGAACCGGATTTGGACGTTTAATGGCACTTGAAGCTTCTATCAGTCCCTCCAAAGTCGTACATCAGGTCGTAACGGAAACCATACAGGAACCCACCAAACAGCTTCGCAAAGCTGTTTCAGTTCTGCTAAACACAGAAGATGAAGAAAAGGTAAATGCATATACCGCCGCTATTGTCGGACAGACTGTATATTTCTACCTTTCAAAAAATCTGATCAGCGATCTGTTCAATATCAAAATGCCTGCTTCGGTAGAAGACATCCGGAAACTGAGTGGCTACTTATACGATTTCTCGCTCCATGCCCTTCAGGCGTACTAACACTTCCAGAAAGAACACCGGCTAATCAGGCAATGCGCAAGCATGGTTTGTTGACGTATCGTAGCGAACAAAATGCCTTAAGGTG
Organism: uncultured Erysipelotrichaceae bacterium; assembly: GCA_902761625.1. Lineage (GTDB taxonomy): Bacteria > Bacillota_I > Bacilli_A > Erysipelotrichales > Erysipelotrichaceae > Bulleidia. Next base: position 2,510 of record CACWLH010000088.1, on the reverse strand, counting down.
AAAAATACGCTCACCTTAAGGCATCTTTTTTTGCGGTCACCTATACTGTAGATAAGAAAGCCGCAATTATGATATCCAATAATCTTGCACAGCCAATTGTCAAAACTGCGACTAAGGCCTTTGTGAAACGGTACGATCCAAAGAAACCTACTTTTCAGGTTATCTTTCACGAGCTTCGGGATGCCTTTGTTGAAGCGTGCAGGAAGATCCCGTATACCATTCCCCATTACATTGTTTGTGAAGTCACCCGCATGATTGCCTGCGGTACCCTTGATATGGGCTTTGAAGTCTATGAATGTCCGAACTGCCACAGTCGATGACAAAAGGAGCACTTGCGCACTCCTCTGTCTTTCTTTTCAATTCAGCTTTTGTCTGCATTCACAATTTTCATTTTGTTTCAGAAATCGCTCAGTGGGCAAAGATCACCCGGCAGCTCTCATTCTCACTTGTCTCGATCTCGAATCGGTTGATTTCATTTTCAGGATTGGCGCCATCCAGGATATGAACAGTATTTTCCTGATCCAGCAGATAGATATATTCACTGTCCGCACTCATTGAACGGTATGTACCGCTGAATATGAATTCTTCAGCTGTGCCTGAGATCATATCAATCCTGGTGATCAGAACATCATTTCTTTGCTGTGCCTCCGCCAGCAGCAGATACTGATCATCCTGTACAACCGGTATTCCATCCTGAGAAAACATCAGATCTCTGCGGATCACATCACCGTTTAAAAGATCAATGATAAACATTGTCCGGTATGACTCGCTGCCGTTCATATGCCAGGCCATGACAATCATATGATCGTTCTGCATGCAGCTGAACACATTGCCGACCGTATCATCCAGAAGAATCTGTTCGGATACCTGATTTAAATCTGAATCATATATATTTGCTTTGAGGTTTGTGCCATCCTGAACTGTCAACAAACAGACTCTGCCATCCACAGCTCCGACTGCCCTGACGAACAATGCTTCTGTTTCGATTGATTCAATCTGCATTGAATCAAGATTCAGCCGGTCGAGTGTCATGATCGACGGCGATCCGCTGTCTGTTTTTGCAAAATAGACACTCCGTCCTTCGGCAGCCGTGAACCTTGCAGGTTCTGTTTTCAGCTGATTAACTGTTCCGTTTTCGATATTCAGTGCATAGAGAGTCTTACCCGGTTTGAATTCTTTGTCTGTATAACCCGGCACCAGCCAGATTTCATCTTCACTTTCAGGCAGTGAATGTTCTTCATCGACAAGTCCGATTTCAATATCTGTACTTTGAAGTTCACCGTTTTCATCTATAACAACAAGTCTTCCAGAGCGATCGGAATAATCTGTTACCGTGACTGCCGCCTTCCAGCCTTCGGGCAGGCTGAAGTCTGCCTGATTCATTGACGGAGCAGTTCTGCACCCGCAGAGAACCAGTGCTAAAAACAAACTGATATATTTCTTCATCGGATCACCTCTTCTGCGAGTCGGTGTTTACGGTAAATGCTGTAAACCTGCCAAATGAGAAGAATTAACAGGCACGATACACCGAGCGGATTTACAAAACTCCATAAGAATCTGTATCTTGTCACAAATGATGTACTGGCAGCTGAATATGTGCCGGATTCCAGGAAGCACAGAAGTACATTGACGAACAGATAAACACTCATCATTGTACTTAAAAACGGAAAATATCTGATTTTACTCTGGAAAAAGAAGAGTACTGTCAGAACCATGCAGATTATTGGCAGTATACAGAAAACAGCTGCTGTTCCTTCTGCCATCAGAGTGACAGCCTGTGATGCAAAGAAGATCAATGCAATGATTCCGGAGATCCGCTGACTCAGTTCACCTTTGAAGGAACACATGATTCCTGCAAGAAGTACAATGAGGATACTGACTGTCATAAGAATATCTGAAGCCTGCCTGATATATGCCGCAGCGCTGCCGTCATGGACTTCGGGAAACAGAAAGAATCCGATCAGTCTGATCACAAAGGCAATGGCTGCCAGGGTGTAAAGTGATGTCTGTATACGCCCCTCCCGTTCATTCTCCATCACAGGTGCCTTCTTCACATATTCAGGAGAATCTATTGCGGCCAATATCTGATCGAGCGGCACTTCATAAAAGTCTGCCAGTTTCTTAGCCGTCATGAGATCAGGATAGCGCATCCCGGATTCCCATCTTGATACGGTTGCTGCAGTGACGAAAAATGTTTCAGCGATTTCCTGCTGAGTTAAGCCGCGCTGTTCACGGAGTCTTTTCAGATTTGTACCGAATTCGCTCATGCATTCGTCCTCCTGCCCTTAAATTATAACTGAACAGGGAAAATTGGTATTTCCGTAATGGTAAGGGCTGTTTTCAGGCATATTTCGAAGTTGAAAACAAAGATTTCAGGGCACCTGAACCGATAATTACAACCGCATAATAGGCATGCTGAAGGAAAGAGAAGCGAAAAAAAGGAAGAGCTGAACTCTTCCTTGTGATAACCTGGCAGCGTGCATACTTCACCAAAAGGCTATGTCAGCCGC
>CACWLH010000087.1 GCA_902761625.1 uncultured Erysipelotrichaceae bacterium | reverse complement strand
GCTCTGGGTTCGATTCCCAGAGCCGTTTTTACTCTTTTTAGAAGAAAAAGAGCTGTCTTTCCTTCCGATTTTTCATCGGAGGTTTTTTAACAGCCCCTTCGTTATTCTTCGATATAGACTCTCTTCATGACAACCGGTGTCAGCGGCTTGTCTCTGAAATTGGTTCTGACTGAGGCAATCTCATCCACAGCCTCCATGCCTTCAATCACTTTGCCGAAGGCGGCATAGCTGCCGTCAAGATGCGGCGCATCCTGATGCATGATGAAGAACTGTGAGGAGGCGGAGTCAGGATTCATGGATCTTGCCATGGAAATCACGCCGCGGGTGTGCTTGAGCGGATTGTTCACGCCGTTGGATGAGAACTCACCCTTGATGGTTTTGGAGCTGCCGCCCATGCCTGTGCCGGTCGGATCGCCGCCCTGGATCATGAATCCCTTGATCACGCGGTGGAAGGTCAGGCCGTCATAGAATCCTTCTTTGACAAGTTTGCGGAAGTTGGCTGCGGTGATGGGTGCTGCTTTGTCATCGAGTTCGATCTTGATGACTCTGCCGTTGTCCATTTCAATAATGACCATGCGTTTCTCCTTTTCTTATTTGATGTGCCAGATATCCCAGTTGTAATCGTTGATGGTGCGGTCGCTGGAGAAGAAGCCTGCCTTGGCGGTGTTGACCAGGGACTTTCTTTTCCACCATGCACGGTTTTCGTAATCGTAGAGGGCTGTTTCCTTGACGGCGCAATAGCTTTCAATGTCAAGCAGCGTCATGAACCAGTCTTTGTGGATCAGGTTTTCCTTCAGTTCGCCCAGCATGTTCAGATCGCCGATCTTGCTCAGTTCAGGTCCGGTGATGAAATCGACGATTTCACGGATGGAAGCGGAACGGTTGTAGTAATCGATGGAATGGTAGCCTCTGGAATTGTAGAGACCGATGACCTCATCGCTTGTTCTGCCGAAGATGTAGATGTTGTCATTGCCGACCAGATTGCGGATTTCCACATTCGCGCCGTCCGCTGTTCCCAGTGTCACCGCGCCGTTGAGCATGAACTTCATATTGCCGGTGCCGGAGGCCTCTTTGGAAGCCAGGGAGATCTGTTCGGAAATATCGCATGCGGGAACCAGCTTCTCCGCCTTGTGGACGTTGTAGTTGGTGATCATGACAACCTTGAGCCAGGGTGATACTTCCGGATCATTGTTGATGAGTTCCTGCAGGCAGAGAATCAGATGGATGATGTTCTTTGCCATCTTGTAGGCAGGAGCAGCCTTGCCGCCGAAGATCACGGTGATCGGACGCTGCGGTTTATTGCCGCGCTTGATCTGCAGATAGGTGTAGATGACCCAGAGGGCATTCATCTGCTGTCTCTTGTATTCGTGCATGCGCTTGATCTGCACATCGAAGATGGAATCCGGATCGACTCCAATGCCTTCGCGCTCGGCGATCATCTTTGCGCATCTGATCTTGTTGTTATGCTTGATCTCAACCAGACGGTCAAGCACGTTTTCATCATTATAATAGCGCAGCAGCTCTTCCAGATGGGAGGCATCTGATTTCCAGCCTTCACCGATCAGAGAATCGATGAAATCGGAAAGCTCATGGTTTGAATGCATGAGGAAGCGTCTGAAGGTGATGCCGTTTGTCTTGTTGTTGAACTTGCTGGCATAGACGTTATAGAACGGTTTGAGCTCCTGGCGCTTGAGAATTTCGGTATGCAGTGCCGCAACGCCGTTGATGGAATGGGAGAAGTGCATATCCATTCTGGCCATATGCACACGGTTCTCCTCATCGATGATGGCAAGATCCGGATTGGCATTGAATGCGCAATAGGCCGCATAGTCAAGACCTTCGATAATCGGAACCAGATGGGGAACCACTTCCATGAGATAGGAAAGCGGCCATTTTTCCAGAGCTTCCGCCAGGATGGTATGGTTGGTATATCCGCAGACATTGGAGACAATATCCGCAGCCTTTTTCATTGTGATGCCTTCGTTGATCAGCAGGCGCATCAGTTCGGGAATGATCAGGGAAGGGTGGGTGTCATTGATCTGCACAGCCACATATTGGTCCAGATGACGGATGTCATGTCCCTTCTCACGCTCTTCCATGAGAATGAGCTGAGCCGCATTGGCAACCATGAAATACTGCTGGTAGATTCTTAAGAGCTGACCGTCCTTGTCGGAATCATCCGGATAGAGGAACAGGGTGAGATTCTTTGCGATATCCTTTTTATCAAACTGGATGCCGTCATGGACGATGGACTCATCGACACTGTCCAGATCGAACAGGTGCAGGGTGTTCCTGTTTCCCTTGTAGCCGATGATATCCATATCATACATTCTGGAAACATATTCCTTTCCGGCCAGGGTGACCGGGAACTGGATGCCGGTATCCTTTAACATGTTTTTGCATGAGAGCCATTCATCGGGAATCTCATACTGCTTATGATCCTTGAACTGCTGCTTGAACAGACCAAAGTGATAGTTCAGACCGACACCGTCTCCCTCCATGCCGAGAGTGGCAATGGAATCCAGGAAGCAGGCGGCCAGTCTGCCAAGGCCTCCGTTTCCCAGGGAAGGCTCTTTTTCCTTGTCTTCGACATCCTCGATGTGAGAATCCTTGCCATCTCATCATAAATGCCGAGATTGATCAGATTCTTGCCGAGCTGTTTTCCGATCAGGAATTCAGCGCTGATATAGTAAACCTTCTTGCCGCCGCGGATTTTAGGCAGGGCGTTGGCTCTGTCTTTGACCAGATCGCACATCGCTTCATAGAGCTCGCGCCCGCTGGCGTCTTCGATCGGTTTTTTCAGATAACCCATATACTCATTTTCGAGTGACATAGCTGTTGACCTCCTTTGGATCCGGTATTTTCCGGATTCAATCCCGTGTAGTATAGCATAAATTGAATTTTGTGCCACATTATGGAAAAACATGCGCGTTTGGTTTAACATTATTCTGAATCAATACGAGGTAATCCAGTATGAGAAAAGCAGGAATATTGATGCCTGTTGCCAGCCTTCCTGACAGACACGGCTGCGGAACATTCGGCAAAGAAGCATATCATTTTGTGGACCTGGCGGAAAGGGCCGGTCTTTCCATCTGGCAGATTCTTCCGCTGAATCCGCTCGGATATGGAAATTCTCCCTATCAGCCCTATTCTTCCTTCGCAATGGATGATATTTATATTTCACTCGACAGACTGTATGAGATGGGCCTGATCAGAAAGGCACCGTCCTATCATAAAAACGCTGCTCAGATTGATTACGAGGCAGTGCGGAAATTCCGTGAGCCTTATCTGAAAGAGGCCTATGCCAATTTCAAGCCCGATCTGAACTATTCCACATTTGCCTATCAGGGATGGCTGAAGAATTTCTCCATCTTCATGGCGCTCAAGCGTAAAAACGGCATGCGTTCATGGCTCGAATGGGAAAATGCGGATGAGAAGAACCAGCCGGTGAACGGAAAGCTGGATCTGAAGCCTTATGAGGATGAGATCCTCTATGAGGTGTTCAAGCAGTATATTCTTTATCTGCAATGGAAGGATCTGAAACAGTATGCAAATGATCGGGGCATTGAGATCATGGGCGATATTCCGTTCTATGTCGGCATCGACAGTGCCGATGTCTGGGCGAACAGAAAGAACTTCCTGCTGGATGATGACGGCCGGCCGATCTTCATCGCCGGTGTTCCGCCTGATTATTTCTCCGCGACCGGTCAGAGATGGGGCAACCCGATCTATGACTGGGATTATATGGAAAAGGACGATTTCGGTTTCTGGGTAGAGAGAATCGCATATACGCAGAGACTGTTCGATATCATCCGTATTGATCACTTCCGTGCCTTTGACACTTACTGGAAGATCAATGCGGAATGTCCGACCGCCATTGACGGCGTATGGGTGGAAGCTCCGGGCTATCACCTGTTTGACACCCTGATTGAAAAGACTGATGATCTTCAGCTGGTGGCGGAGGATCTCGGAGATCTTCGTCCCGAAGTGCATATCCTGCGCGACCATTACGATTTCCGCGGCATGAGAGTCATTCAGTTCGCTTTCCTGCCGGATGAATCCGATGTGCATGATAAACCGCATCAGCTGGTTTATACCGGCACCCACGACAACGATACCCTGTTTGCGTGGTATCGTGAAAAGCCGCAGGCGGAAAAGAGAAAACTCAGAAGATATCTCAGAAGTGAGGGCTTCAACACACACAGTTTTGTCAATGATGTGATCAGCTATGCCCTGAGCAGAGAGGCTGATCTGGTTGTGATTCCGTTAAGCGACTGGCTTCATAAGGGCCATGAGGCAAGACTCAACACGCCGGGAACGGTTGGTGCGCCAAACTGGATGTACCGCATGAATTCCCTGGCACCTTTTGAGGCAAAGACAGCCTATATGCGCAAAGAGCTTGAAAGGGCCGCACGCATCGAGACTGAAGAGTAATAGAGAGGAGAATCAATGGGATTTTTGATGAATCTGATCAAATCCATCATATACGGCATTGTCCAGGGAATCACGGAGTGGCTGCCCATCAGTTCGACCGCCCATCTGATCATGATGAATTCCTTTATGCCGCTGAATCTGTTTGAGGATGCGGCTTCCAATGCGGAATTCTGGAATCTGTACAAGGTGGTGATCCAGCTGGGCAGTATCCTGGCCGTGATCTTTGTGTACAACCGCCGCCTCAATCCGTTTCAGAAAAAGATCAGCGCCAAACGCAAAAGCAGCATTCTGCGCATGTGGACGCTGATTCTGATTGCATGTGTTCCCACCGGCATCGCCGGCATCCTTCTGGATGATCTGATCGACGCAAAGCTCAGTTCCGCATGGGTGATGTCATTCATGTTGATATGCGTTGGTATTCTTCTGATCTGGATGGAGCTGAGCCCGCGCAAGCAGACGGTCACATCGATCGGACGCATTTCGCCGCTCAAGGCATTCTGGACAGGCTGCTGGCAGATTCTCGCCCTGATTCCGGGCACCAGCAGATCAGGCGCCACGATCCTGGGTGAAACAATCATGGGATTTGACCGTGTGACCGCGGTGGAATTCTCATTCTTCCTCGCCATTCCGGTCATGTTCGGGGCAAGCCTGCTGAAAGTGATCAAATATATTGCGGCCGGTGCGGCCATCACTGCTTCGGGCGTTATGGTACTGCTTGGCGGAATGATTGCGGCATTTGCGGTTTCGCTTGTGACCATCAATTTCATGATGAATTACATCCGCAAAAACAACTTCACCATTTTCGGACTTTACCGCATCGCACTCGGTGTCATCATGCTTGCCTTCACCGCATTCGGTGTGCTGGCATGATCAAAGGTGATTTATGAATACACAGCTTGGTATCGGCAGTCTTTTTCTGGAAGGACTGCTTTCATTCTTCTCACCATGCGTCCTGCCTCTGATTCCGGTGTATTTCGCCTATCTCAGCGGCGGCTCAAAGACCGTGGATGAGAATGGAAATGTTCATTACGACCGTCTGAAGACCTTTCTTCTGACGGCCGGTTTTGTGCTTGGCATCATCACTGTTTTCGCCATTGCCTCACTGGCGGCACCGCTGTTAAGGAATGTGTTTCAGTCTTACCGGGTGCTGTTTGAAGTGATCGGCGGCATGTTTCTGATTTTCATGGGCCTTTATGCCCTGGAAATCATCCAGATTCCGCTGCTTTCAAAGCTGATGCATAACCGCACCATGGAAGGCTCGATGAGCTTTGTGAAGGCATATCTGTTCGGCTTTACGGTCAGCTTTGCCTGGACGCCATGTGTGGGGCCGATGCTGGCGCAGGCGATCATGGCAGCCTCACGGGCGGAAAATGCATTGACCGGCTGGCTTTACATGGGCAGCTACACACTTGGTTTTGTTCTGATCTTCTTAATTGCGGGACTGTTTACTTCCGAAGTGCTTGAGGCATTGAAAAAGTTCCGCAATGTGACAAAGTATACCGGCATTCTCTGCGGGCTGATTGTGCTTGGCATGGGTGTTTGGATGATTGCGCAGGGATGTCAGGATTATTCAAATCTTCTGAAAAACGGTGCGTCTGAAAGTGAGATCACCCCAGCTGAACAAAGCGAGGAAAGCAGTGAAACGGATCACGGAAACGCAACCGTTGACCAATATGACTTTGAGCTGAAGGATGCGGACGGAAAGACGGTATCACTGAAAGATTACAAGGGTCAGGTTGTGATCCTGGATTTCTATGAAACCTGGTGCACCTATTGCAATGAGTCGCTTGGCACCCTGGCAAAAGCGGACGCCATGGATGATGTGGAGGTGCTCATGGTGGTGACGCCTTCTCTTGGCACGGAAGGAGATCTGAAATATATCCAGAACTTCCTGGCTGAAAAGGGCCATTCCTTCCATCTGCTGATCGATGAAAGCGCCGAAGTCACACGGCTTTACGGTGTGTCGGGCTATCCGACAACCTACTTCATCACCCCGGAGGGTGAGTATTACGGATATATTCCCGGCTATCTGCCGGAAGAGGATTTCATGAACCTCATCGAGGAATGCAGAAACCGCTGAAAATCAAAATAATGAATTTCAGAAAACGCTTTCATTGATATTGCATGTATGTAATGAGGGTGTTATAATTCTTCTGTCGTAGAGGGCAATAAAAAAAACAGCTGAACGGCTGTCTGGTTTATTGCCCTCTTTTTGTTGTTTGAAAAGGGGAGGAATTGTACGATGAAACATATTTTTGTGACAGGCGGCGTGGTCTCGGGACTTGGCAAAGGCATCACCGCGGCTTCGCTCGGAAGACTTTTGAAACAGCGCGGATACAAGGTGATTTCACAGAAACTGGATCCGTATATCAATGTGGATCCGGGCACCATGTCACCATATCAGCACGGCGAGGTGTTTGTGACCGAGGATGGTGCGGAGACCGATCTGGATCTGGGCCATTATGAGCGCTTCATTGACGAGAATCTGAACAAATATTCCAATCTGACCAGCGGCAGGGCTTACTGGAATGTATTGACCAAGGAAAGAAGAGGGGAATATCTCGGTGAAACCGTTCAGATCATTCCGCATATCACCGATGAGATCAAACGGTTCATTTACAATGTCGGGGCCAGGGCGGATGCGGATATCACCATCACTGAAATCGGCGGCACGGTCGGCGATATCGAATCGCAGCCTTTCATTGAGGCCATCCGCCAGATTGCCATCGAGAAACCGGATGATGTGTGCTTTATCCATGTGACCTTTGTGCCGTTTATTCCCGGTTCCAATGAATACAAATCCAAACCCACCCAGCATTCGGTCAGGGAGCTTCAGAATCTCGGTGTAAGACCCGATCTGATCGTGGCGAGATGCGACGGTCACATGACCGATGACGTCAAGGCGAAGATTTCCATGTTCTGCAATGTCAAGCCGGACTGCGTCATTGAAAACACAACTGTCCAGGATCTTTACGAGGCCCCGCTCATGCTGGAAAGGCAGAATATTTCCGCGATTGTATGCCGCGAGCTGCATCTCGATCCGCGTGAAATTGATCTTACCCACTGGCATGAGATTGTAAACAGAATCACCCATCCGAAGTGCGAAACAACCGTGGCCGTCGTCGGTAAATATGTCCGTCTTCATGACGCCTATCTCTCTGTGAGCGAATCGCTCAAGCACGCCGGCTATGCGCTTGGCTCCCATATCAATATCCGCTGGGTTGAATCCGAGGACGTCACGGATGACAATGCGCCTGAGATATTCAGAGATGTGCAGGGCATCTGTGTTCCCGGCGGCTTTGGCGCCAGAGGCATCGAAGGCAAGATCGCCTCAGCCAGATATGCGCGAGAACATAATGTGCCGTATCTGGGATTGTGTCTTGGCATGCAGATCAGCGTGATTGAATTTGCCAGAAACGTGCTTGGCTATGAGGATGCGGATTCCAATGAATTCAATGAGCACAGCACCCATAAGGTGATTGATTTCATGCCCGGTCAGAATGATGAGATCGACAAGGGCGGAACCATGCGCCTTGGCGCTTATCCGTGTGCGGTGAAAGAAGGAACATTGCTCAGAGAATGCTATCAGCAGGATCTGATCCACGAACGCCACCGCCACCGCTATGAATTCAACAATGACTTCCGCGATGAATTTACAAATGCCGGAATGGTGATCAGCGGCACTTCGCCCGACGGGCTTCTGGTGGAGGCGGTTGAAAATCCTGCCTGTGATTTCTTTGTCGGTGTGCAGTATCATCCCGAATTCAAAAGCAGACCGGACAGACCGCATCCTCTGTTCAGCGGATTTGTCGGTGTATGCATGAAAAAAACAGGTGCGTAAACGTCTGTGTTTGTGTATCATAATTCCATTAAAAAAAGAAAGATGAGGAAGAAGTGATGGCAGACAAGGTGATCGTTCTTGATTTCGGTTCCCAGTATAACCAGCTGATTGCGCGCAGAATCCGTGAATTCGGTGTTTACAGTGAGCTTCATCCCGGCAATATGACCCTGGAAAACATTCTGGCGATGGGGGATGTGAAAGGCATTATCTTCTCCGGCGGCCCGAACAGTGTGTATGAAGACGGCGCCCCCAAATGCGATCCGGCGATTTTCAATTGCGGACTGCCGGTGCTTGGCATCTGCTATGGCATGCAGATGAGCCATTATATGCTTGGCGGCACGGTAAAACCCGGAGAAAAGAAAGAATACGGCAGAGCTGTGATCAAAACCAAAGAGAACCCTCTGTTCAAAGGTCTGCCTGAAACGCAGACAGTCTGGATGAGCCATGGCGACCAGGTCAGTGAACCTGCTGAAGGCTTTGTCAGTATCGCAAGTTCTGATACATGTCCTTTCGCAGCAAGCTTCAATGCGGAAAAGCAGATCTATACGGTTCAGTTCCATCCGGAAGTCAGAAATTCCGAATACGGACTGGATATGCTGAAAAACTTTGTCTTTGAAATCTGCCATGCCGAAGCAAACTGGTCAATGAAAGACTTCATTGCGCAGCAGATTGAAGAGATCCGTGCAAAGGTTGGAAATGATAAAGTTCTCCTTGGTCTGTCAGGAGGCGTTGATTCATCCGTCGTTGCGGCTCTTCTCAATAAAGCAATCGGCTCAAATCTTTACTGCATGTTCATCGACCATGGTCTGATGCGCAAAGGGGAAGCGGATTCCGTTATGGAGGTCTTCTCCAGAAATATGGATCTCAATCTCATCAAAGTCGATGCGTCTGAAAGATTTCTTACCAAACTGAAGGGAGTCAGCGATCCCGAACAGAAGAGAAAAATCATCGGCAATGAATTCGTTTATACATTCGCGGATGAAATCAAGAAACTGCTGGCAGGCACAGATATCAAATGGCTTGCACAGGGAACTCTTTATACCGATGTGATTGAAAGCGGCACAAAAACCGCCCAGACAATCAAATCCCATCATAATGTCAAAGGTCTCCCGGCAGATATGACTTTCAGTCTGATCGAACCTTTGAACAGACTGTTTAAGGATGAGGTCAGACAGCTCGGCACAGAGCTTGGACTTCCTGATGAAATGGTATGGAGACAGCCTTTCCCCGGTCCCGGTCTCGGTGTCAGGGTACTCGGTGAAATCACAGAGGAAAAACTGGAGATTGTCAGAGAGAGCGATGCGATTCTGCGTGAAGAAATCAGGAATGCAGGCCTTCAGCGTGAAATCTGGCAGTACTTCACCTGTCTTCCGGATATCCGCTCGGTCGGTGTCATGGGTGATCAGAGAACCTATGATTACACAGTGGTGATCAGAGCAGTCACGTCGATTGACGGCATGACCGCTGACTGGGCAAGGATTCCTTATGATGTGCTTGAAAAAATATCCACAAGAATTGTCAACGAGGTAAAACATGTCAACCGTACGGTGTATGACATTACTTCCAAGCCTCCCGGGACAATTGAGTGGGAGTGAGATACGAAAGCCGAAAAACCCAGTAAAATCAAGGCTTTCCGGCTTCACAAAGGTTCCTTTGAAAACAATTTGATAACAGCTGCATGATCTCCCTTTATTCTCCCTATCAAGGGGTTTAGGGGTAAAGGAGTAATTCGCTCCGGTTTGCGGCAAATACGATCC